>NZ_JBFUIH010000021.1:0-105623 GCF_056401975.1 Pseudomonas sp. P4_C8
CAGGCACCAGGCCAAAGTAGGCAGCGAAGCGACGTGCATCGGCGAAGCGCTCCGGCTCGGTCTGTTTGGCCAGTATCGCCGTGGCGATGATCGGTCCGACACCGCGTACGGTCATCAGCCGTCTGGCTGTTTCATCCTCCTTCGCAGCKGCCTCCAAGCGACCGGTCAACACGTTGATCCGCTCGCCTAACTGACGCCATTCGCCCAGCAACTCGTCGATCAGCTCTCGCAACATGTCCGGCAGCGGTTGGGTGGCATCTTCCAGCACCCGAGGCAGGGTTTGACTGATAGCAACATCACCTTGTGCCAAGGCAACGCCATGTTCCATCAGTAGCCCACGCATCTGATTACTGGTGGCGGTGCGCCGACGTACATAACCTTGCCGGGCACGGTGCAATGCCTGCATTGCCAGGGCGGAGGCACTTTTGATCGGTACCGCGATAATTTTTTGGTCCCGGTTCGCACGCAAAATGGCCAACACATCGTTGCGATCATTTTTCGCGCCGGTGCGGTGCTTGGCTACAAGCTGGGCCGGCAGAATTCGCGCCAAATTGCCCTGAGCCTGTAGCTGTCGTGCCCAAGCTTGAGCACCTGGCCCGGTTTCCATCAGCACAACAATGTTGGGCGGCAGCTTGCGCAAAAAGGCGTGGAAAGCTTCACGCGATTTGAGGCGTTCTTCATAAAGCACCTGGCCCAGAGCGTCTTCGCCTGCGACCTGAAAGACCTGCTTGGCAAGATCGACCGCCACTGTCGTACAGGCCGACACATCGGTTGAAGACAGGGACTGTTTAAGCGTCGTATTCTTTTTCATGGACTCGCCCTCGCTGCCGTTGGCTTCTTAGACTGCCACCGTGGCGCATTGACGCCTCGGCGTGGGCGAGTCCATCCAATTACAAGGTCTTGGTGGTGCCAAACAACCGGCAAATCAGCGGGCGCTCGTCATACACCGTGCAGCCGTTCGGCCCAAGGTGCACGCAATTGAGCTCATCCATCGCCGCGTCCTGCTCGGCGCGAGTCTTGCGCGGCAGGCGGGACATTTCTTCCGGCGAGGTGGTCACCGGCCCACAGCAGTCATGGCAGCCGGGCACACACTCGAACGAGGGGATCTGCTGTCGTAGCGTACGGATTTTCTGACTGTTGCAGCTCATTGAAGCGGTGACCAAAAGCGGAATAGAGCGCGATTCTGAAGCAAAGGCACGGATCCATACAGCAGCAGCCGACCAATGTTGCCCGCATCCGAAGGTCCGGCTTATGCTCCGTCAAATTTTCCAGACGCCAGAATCGGGAACACGCACATGAACGCCGGTGCTCAGCAATCCGTTCCAAGCCACCAGCACATCGCCTCTTACTACGCCGCCAGCAGCCTGCCGCAACCCGACTATCCGGTGCTCAGAGGTGATCTGGTGGCGGATGTGTGCGTGGTCGGCGGCGGGTTCTCCGGGCTGAACACAGCGCTTGAACTGGCTGAACGTGGTTTGAGCGTCATCCTGCTCGAAGCCCACAAAATCGGCTGGGGCGCCAGCGGGCGCAATGGCGGGCAGTTGATTCGGGGTGTCGGTCATGGCCTTGATCAATTCGCGAAGGTGATCGGCGCAGACGGCGTGCGCCAGATGAAACTCATGGGCCTTGAGGCCGTGGAAATCGTCCGACAGCGCGTCAAGCGTTTTCAGATCCCCTGCGACCTGACCTGGGGTTATTGCGATCTGGCCAACAAGCCCCGCGAACTCCAAGGCTTCGCCGAAGACGCCGAAGAGCTGCGCAGCCTCGGTTACCGTTATGAAACCCGCCTGCTGCAGGCCAATGAAATGCACTCGGTGGTGGGTTCCGACCGTTACGTCGGCGGCCTGATCGACATGGGCTCGGGGCATCTGCATCCGCTGAACCTGGCACTGGGCGAAGCGGCGGCGGCCCAGGAAATGGGGGCGATACTGTTCGAACAATCGGCGGTCACCCGAATCGATTATGGCCCGGTGATTAAAGTCCACACGGCCCAAGGCTCGGTCCGTGCGAAGACGCTGGTATTGGGCTGCAACGCCTACCTCAATGAACTCAACCCCGAACTCAGCGGCAAGGTGCTGCCGGCAGGCAGCTACATCATTGCCACCGAGCCGTTGAGCGAAGAACTGGCGCACGCCCTTCTGCCGCAGAACATGGCGGTCTGCGATCAGCGGGTGGCACTGGATTACTACCGACTCTCGGCGGACCGACGCTTGCTGTTTGGTGGCGCCTGCCACTATTCAGGCCGCGATCCGAAAGACATCGCCGCGTACATGCGCCCGAAGATGCTGGAAGTCTTCCCGCAATTGGGCTCGGTGAAGATCGACTATCAATGGGGCGGGATGATCGGCATCGGCGCCAACCGGCTACCGCAGATTGGCCGGCTTAAAGACCAGCCGAATGTGTATTACGCCCAGGCCTATTCCGGTCATGGGGTGAATGCCACGCATTTGGCGGGCAAGTTGCTGGCTGAGGCGATCAGTGGGCAGCAGGGTGGCGGGTTTGATCTGTTTGCCAAGGTGCCGCACATCACCTTTCCGGGTGGCAGGCATTTGCGTTCGCCGTTGTTGGCGTTGGGGATGTTGTGGCATCGGCTGAAAGAGTTAGTCTGAGGGATTGATGGCGCCTGTACTGGCGCCATCGCGAGCAGGCTCGCTCCCACAGTTGATCTTTGGTGCTCACAAATCTGTGTTCGCTGAAGATCCAATGTGGGAGCGAGCCTGCTCGCGATTGGCCCGAAAGAACACCACAAAAATCAGATCCTCCAGAAAGGCTTAAGCCCCTCCTCCCGCGCCTGCTCCCGCGTCAGCCCCACATCCCTGAGCTGCTCCGGCGTCAGCGCCAGCAACGCCTTGCGCGTGTGCAGACGATGCCAGAACAGACCCCAGCGACTCAGGCCGGACGGCGCATTGCGCATCTGCGCCTCACGTGCACCGTTGTCTTGCCCTCTCACCAGTTCCTGACTGTGTAACGTCAGCCGCACATCGCTCAAGCCGTTCATTTGATTGCTCCTGTTTACTTGGGTAGCCAGAGCTTTCATGATGCGTGGACGACGAAAAGCATTACAGATTCAACAAGCGAGTATTAATTCCATACAGATTTTGCGTTCCTGCGTCTGAATCCTGATTTTTGCCTCGATCTGTATTGGTTTACCGAATCACCCACACCGAGACTGCACCATGACCCTTTACGTCAACCTCGCCGAATTGCTCGGCACGCGTATCGAACAGGGCTTCTATCGCCCCGGTGACCGACTGCCCTCGGTGCGGGCACTGAGTGTCGAACATGGCGTCAGCCTGAGCACCGTGCAGCAGGCCTATCGCGTGCTGGAAGACAGTGGTCTGGCGACGCCAAAACCCAAGTCGGGCTACTTCGTGCCGGTGGGGCGCGAACTGCCGGAGCTGCCAGCCATTGGGCGCCCGGCCCAGCGACCGGTGGATATTTCGCAATGGGACCAGGTGCTGGAACTGATTCGCGCGGTGCCACGCAAAGACGTGGTGCAACTGGGTCGCGGCATGCCGGACATCACCACCCCGACCATGAAGCCGCTGCTGCGCAACCTCGCGCGTATCAGCCGCCGCCAGGACATGCCCGGTCTGTATTACGACAATATCCACGGCACCCTCGAACTGCGCGAGCAGATCGCGCGCCTGATGCTCGATTCCGGTTGCCAGTTGAACGCCAGCGATCTGGTGGTCACGACCGGGTGCCATGAAGCGTTGTCCACCAGCATCCGGGCGATCTGCGAGCCGGGGGACATCGTGGCCGTGGACTCACCGAGCTTTCACGGCGCCATGCAAACCCTCAAGGGGCTGGGGATGAAAGCGCTGGAGATTCCCACCGACCCGCTCACCGGCATCAGTCTCGATGCGCTGGAACTGGCGCTGGAGCAGTGGCCGATCAAAGTCATACAGCTGACTCCCAACTGCAATAACCCGCTGGGCTACATCATGCCGGAGTCGCGCAAACGCGCGTTGTTGACGCTCGCACAGCGTTTCGACGTGGCGATTATCGAAGACGATGTGTATGGCGAACTGGCCTACACCTATCCGCGCCCGCGCACGATCAAATCCTTCGACGAAGACGGCCGAGTCCTGCTGTGCAGTTCGTTTTCCAAGACCCTTGCACCCGGATTACGCATCGGCTGGGTAGCGCCCGGCCGTTATCTGGAACGCGTGCTGCACATGAAATACATCAGCACCGGCTCCACCGCGCCACAACCGCAAATCGCGATTGCCGAATTTCTCAAGGCCGGGCATTTCGAGCCACATTTGCGGCGGATGCGCACGCAATACCAGCGTAATCGCGACGTGATGATCGACTGGGTCACGCGCTACTTCCCGGCCGGCACTCGCGCCAGCCGCCCACAAGGCAGCTTCATGCTGTGGGTTGAGCTGCCGGAAGGCTTCGACACCCTGAAACTGAATCGTGCGTTGCACGATCAAGGCGTACAGATTGCCGTCGGCAGCATTTTTTCCGCGTCGGGCAAGTACCGCAACTGCCTGCGCATGAACTACGCTGCCAAGCCAACGCCGCAGATCGAAGAAGCGGTGCGCAAGGTCGGTGCGGCGGCGATCAAGCTGTTAGCGGAAACTGACTGACTTTTCTCGGGAAACCAGCGTCCATATGCCGACACCTGCCGCCAATCGGAACGATCCCACTTGAGAGTCAGACAGCCCCTGCTCGCTCTTCTGCTATTCGCCTCGTTCCTCAGCGGCTGCGCCAGCGTTGATGTTCAGCGCCAGCCGAGCCAGGCGCTGCCCGCCAGTGACTCGGCGTTTGGCCGGTCGGTCCAGGCGCAGGCCGCGCCTCATGAGGGCCGGTCGGGCTTTCGCCTGCTGTCCGACAGCACCGAAGCCTTCACGGCCCGCGCCGAGCTGATCCGCAACGCGCAAAGCAGCCTCGATTTGCAGTACTACATCGTGCAAGACGGCATCAGCACACGAATGCTGGTGGAGGAACTACTCAAAGCAGCTCATCGCGGCGTGCGCGTCAGGGTCCTGCTCGACGACACCACCAGCGATGGCCAGGATCAGCTCATCGCCACCCTCGCTGCACACTCGAACATCCAGATCCGCGTGTTCAACCCGTTACACCTGGGTCGCAGCACCGGCGTGACACGCACCATGGGCCGCCTGTTCAACCTGTCACAGCAACACCGACGCATGCACAACAAGCTGTGGCTGGCGGACAACAGCATGGCGATCGTGGGCGGGCGCAATCTGGGTGACGAGTATTTCGATGCCGAGCCCAACCTGAACTTCACCGACATCGACATGCTCGGCGTCGGTCCGGTAGCCGAACAACTCGGGCACAGTTTTGATCAGTACTGGAACAGCGCGCTGAGCAAGCCGATCGAACAATTCCTGTCCAGCAAACCGACGGCCCGGGACTTGCAAAACACCCGAGCCCGCCTGGAGGCATCGCTCGCTGAGACGCGCAAACAGAACCATGCGCTGTATCAGCAACTGATGACCTTCAAGACGCACCCGCGCCTGGACATCTGGCGTCGAGAATTGATCTGGGCCTGGGGGCAGGCGTTGTGGGACGCACCGAGCAAGGTGCTGGCAGACGGCGAGCCAGACCCGCACTTGTTGCTGACCACGCAACTGGCACCCGAGCTCAACGGCGTGAGCAAAGAGCTGATCATGACCTCGGCCTACTTCGTCCCCGGCCAGCCGGGCCTGGTGTACCTGACCGGGCGCGCCGATGCCGGGGTATCCGTGAGTTTGCTGACCAACTCACTGGAGGCCACGGACGTACCCGCCGTACATGGCGGCTATGCACCGTATCGCAAGGCGCTGCTGGAACACGGCGTGAAGTTGTACGAACTGCGCCGCCAACCGGGTAAAGGCGGAGGCAGCGGGCCGCACTTTTTCGGACGCTCCACCTACCAGGGCTCCGACTCCAGCCTGCACAGCAAGGCGATGATCTTCGACCAGCAGAAATCCTTCGTTGGCTCGTTCAATTTCGATCCGCGCTCTGTGCTGTGGAACACCGAAGTCGGGGTGCTGGTGGACAGTCCCGAACTGGCTGCGCAGGTCCGCGAACTGGCCATGCAGGGCATGGCGCCAACGCTGAGCTATGAGGCGAAGCTGGAGGATGGTCAGGTTGTGTGGGTCACCGAAGACGACGGCAAGTTACATACCCTGACCAGGGAACCGGGGAGCTGGTGGAGACGTTTCAACGCATGGATGAGCACCACGGTCGGCCTGGAGCGGATGCTCTGACAGACGATATAAATCTCTGTAGGAGTGAGCCTGCTCGCGATGGCGGTGTGTCATTCGGCATCTGTATTGGCTTCACCAACCCCAATGCCCCCGCCGCCATCAGCAACGGCAACGCATGCCCGCTGATCCATTGGCTACCCGCCCCCGCCGCCAACGGTCCGACCAGGCAACCGATCCCCCATAGCTGCGCGACATGAGCATTGGCGCGCACCAGCGCATCGTCGCGATAGCGCTCGCCGATCAGGATCAGTGACAAGGTGAACAAACCGCCCGCACTGGCGCCAAACAGCACCCACAACGGCCAGATCAGCAGCGTGTCGATCAACAACGGGATCGCCAGGCTCGACAGCAGCAAGACCACTGCGCAGCCAGTGAAAAGCGTGCGGCGCGACAAGCGATCCGCCAGCGCACCAATCGGCAATTGCAGCAACGCATCACCGACCACCACGGTACTGACCATCGCCAGGGCGATGTCCGTGGTGAAGCCCTGACGCAGGCAATACACCGGCAACAAGGTCAGGATCATCGCCTCGAACGCTGCGAACAGCGACACCGCCCAGGCAATCGCCGGTAGGCCACGACAGAAAACCCACAAATCGCCGAATGTCACCCCACTCGCTTCGCTGGTGGGTGCACCGCTGCGACCCAACAACAGCAACGGTGCCGTCATCAGCAAGCCGACACCGACCCAAAATCCGTAATCGTGTTCAGTGCCCAGAACGCCCAGCAACACAGGCCCGGCGAGTTGGCTCAGCGCATAGCTGCAGCCATACAGCGCCACCAGCCGCCCCCGCCACTGTTCGACCACAAGCTGGTTGATCCAGCTTTCACCGAGAATGAACACCAGCGTCAGGATCACCCCGATCATCAGCCGCAATACCAGCCAGATCGGGTAACTCGGCAACAACGCCAGCAAACCGATGGACAACGCCCCGGCCCACAAGCACAGGCGCATCAGATTGGCCGTGCCCAGACGCGCGGCCAGATGGCTGGAGATCTTCGCCCCCAGCAAGACGCCAATGGCCGGCATAGCGGCCATCACGCCGATAGCGAACGAGCCGTAACCCCAGCTTTCCAGGCGAAACGATACCAGCGGCATGCTGACACCCAGGGCCAGGCCGACACTCAAGACAGACGCCAACACGGCGAAATAAGTCGCCCAACGCATCTTCCACGCTCCTGTGGATATTTTTTGGCACGACACAAACCAATGTGGGAGCGAGCCTGCTCGCGAAGAGGCCAGCACATTCAACATCACTGTTGACTGATACACCGTCTTCGCGAGCAGGCTCGCTCCCACAAGGGATCTACGTCGTTAAGAAAACCGACTTACAACTTGATCCAGGTCGCCTTCAGCTCGGTGTACTTGTCGAACGCGTGCAGCGACTTGTYGCGGCCGTTACCGGACTGCTTGAAGCCACCGAACGGCGCGGTCATGTCGCCACCATCGTACTGGTTGACCCAAACGCTACCCGCACGCAGCGCACGGGCGGTCAGGTGAGCCTTGGAGATGTCCTTGGTCCACACCGCTGCGGCGAGGCCGTACGGCGTGTCGTTGGCAATCGCGATAGCTTCTTCGGCGGTGTCGAAAGCAATGACCGACAACACTGGCCCAAAGATTTCTTCCTGAGCGATTTTCATCGCATTGCTCACACCGTCGAAAATCGTCGGCTCAACGTAAGTGCCACCGGTTTCCTGAAGCGTGCGCTTGCCTCCGGCCACCAGTTTGGCGCCATCGGCATGACCCGACTCAATGTAGGACAGCACGGTGTTCATCTGCTGGGTATCGACCAGCGCGCCGACGTTGGTCGCCGGATCCAGTGGGTTGCCCGGTTTCCAGGTTTTCAGGGCCTCGATCACCAGCGGCAGGAATTTATCCTTGATCGAACGCTCGACCAGCAGGCGCGAACCGGCGGTGCACACTTCGCCCTGGTTGAAGGCGATGGCGCCGGCAGCGGCTTCGGCAGCGGCTTGCAGGTCCGGGGCATCGGCGAACACGATGTTCGGGCTCTTGCCGCCGGCTTCGAGCCAGACGCGCTTCATGTTCGACTCGCCCGAGTAGATCAGCAATTGCTTGGCGATCTTGGTCGAACCGGTGAACACCAGCGTGTCCACATCGTTGTGCAGGGCCAGGGCCTTGCCGACGGTGTGACCGTAACCTGGCAGCACGTTCAGCACGCCTTTCGGAATGCCGGCTTCAACGGCCAGCGCAGCGATGCGAATGGCCGTCAGCGGAGATTTTTCCGACGGCTTGAGGATCACCGAGTTACCGGTGGACAGCGCAGGGCCGAGTTTCCAGCAGGCCATCATCAGCGGGAAGTTCCACGGCACGATGGCACCCACAACACCGACCGGCTCGCGAGTCACCAGACCCAGCTGATCATGCGGGGTGGCCGCGACTTCGTCGTAGATCTTGTCGATGGCTTCACCGCTCCAGCTCAGGGCTTGCGCCGCGCCGGGAACGTCGATGTACAGGGAATCGCTGATCGRCTTGCCCATGTCCAGGGTTTCAAGCAGCGCCAGCTCTTCTGCATTTTGCTTCAACAGGCCGGCGAAACGGATCATGGTGGCTTTGCGTTTGGTCGGCGCCAGGCGCGACCAGACGCCGGAATTGAAGGTGGAGCGAGCGTTTTCAACAGCGCGCTGGGCGTCGGCGGCGTCACAGCTGGCAATCTTGCCCAGCAGACGGCCATCGACCGGGCTGATGCACTCGAAGGTCTCGGCGGAGACAGCATCGGTGTATTCGCCATTGATGTAGGCGCGGCCTTCGATCTTCAGATCGCGAGCCCGTTGCTCCCAATCGGCACGAGTCAGGGTGGTCATTCGAGTGTCCTCCTCTTATTGAATACGAACGCTGCGCGGTCTTCGCGGGCGCTGTCAGGAATTCTGCCCGGCCAGCCTGCTTTTCGGCCCAAGGCAACTGTCACCCTAAACCAGCGGCAGGTGAAGTTTCAATATATTTGACATAAGGCCGTCAAACGGCCTTGCGATGTTCATTTTAATAAACATAGACTTTGATCTTTCAGGCAATCACGGGAAATTACAACAATGAATATCCAGGATGTCGTCGACTTCAGCCAGGCCACGACCGCGCCCGAGCGCTATCGGCCGGACCCGATGAAAGTCCTCAAGGGCGACCCGGAACAAGCGGTGTACAACCACTACAACAGCCCGTGCGGGCAGTTGAATGCTGGCGTTTGGGAAGGTGCAGTCGGGCAATGGACCGTGAATTTCACCGAACACGAATACTGCGAAATCGTTCAAGGGGTTTCAGTGCTGCGTGACAACGACGGCAACAGCAAAACCCTGCGCGCAGGTGACCGCTTCGTGATTCCGGCCGGGTTCCGGGGCACCTGGGAAGTGCTGGAGCCGTGCCGCAAGATTTATGTGGCGTTTGAGCAGAAGGCCTGAAGATTCAGGTTGTCCTGGCTGACCTCAATCGCGGGCAAGCCATGCTCCTACAGCGATCTGTGTCGATCACAAAACCTGTAGGAGCGAGGCTTGCCCGCGATGAGGCCCTGTCAGGCCCCACAATTCAGGCAACAAAAAAGGCCCGTATCTCGCGATACGGGCCTTTTTCGTAAGAGGGAAAAATCAATTACTTGATTTTGCCTTCTTTGTAGATCACGTGCTTGCGAACAACCGGATCAAATTTCTTGATCTCGATTTTGTCCGGGGTAGTACGCTTGTTCTTGTCGGTAGTGTAGAAGTGACCAGTACCGGCGCTCGAAATCAAACGAATCAATTCACGCATGATTAGCTCCCTTAGATCTTGCCGGCTTTGCGGATTTCGGCCAGCACGACAGTGATGCCACGCTTGTCGATGATACGCATGCCTTTGGCAGATACGCGCAGACGCACGAAACGTTTCTCTTCTTCAACCCAGAAGCGGTGATGCTGCAGGTTCGGCAGGAAACGACGACGGGTTTTGTTGTTTGCGTGGGAAATGTTATTCCCAGTCACCGGACCCTTACCGGTAACTTGACATACTCTCGACATGCCTCAGCCCTCTAAAACCACATGCCCAACCCGGCATGGGTTGGCCGCTTAATCTCTCAGTCATTTGGCGCCAGGCGCCGCGTTTCTTTAGAGGTCTTACCGGCTACACCTACAGTGAAGGAACCGGGCCCCTAGAAAAGAGCGCTGCTTTATACCAGAAAGACTGGAGAGCAACAACATTCCGTGTGCACAGACTTCATAAAAACCCCGTTTTTCGGGCCACGAGCGCCCTGGATAAAGGCTATCGTCGATAAAGACCACTCGTCGCAGAGAATCGGCCAACCCGCCGATTCAGGATTTTTTTCAGCCCATGCCCACTGAAAACAATCGCACATACTCCCCTTAAAATGAAAAAGGGGATAGTCATTTGCAAAAGAGCCTACTAGGGTAAGCCTTTTCCAGACTGCACTTGCAGATGGGCCTTCGATCTGTAAAGGAATCCGACCATGCGCCTCGCTGCCCTACCCCTCTTGCTCGCCCCATTGCTGCTGGGCCCACAGGCCATGGCCGCGGCCCTGACTGTCTGCACCGAGGCCAGTCCTGAAGGGTTCGACGTGGTGCAATATAACTCGCTGACCACCACCAACGCCTCCGCCGACGTGCTGATGAACCGCTTGGTGGACTTCGACACCGCCAGCGGCAAAGTGGTCGCCAGCCTCGCGGACAGCTGGGAGGTCACCCCCGATGGCCTGACCTACGTGTTCAAACTGCATCCGCAGGTGCCATTCCACCGCACCGAATACTTCAGCCCGACGCGTGACCTGACCGCCGAAGACGTGATCTTCAGCTTCGAGCGCATGCTCGACCCGGCCAACCCATGGCACAAAGTCGCCCAGAGCGGCTTCCCGCATGCGCAATCGATGCAATTGCCCGTGCTGATCAAGAAGATCGACGCACTGGACCCGCTGACCGTACGCTTCACCCTCGATCACCCGGACTCGACCTTCCTCGCGACCCTGAGCATGGGGTTCGCCTCGATCTACTCCGCCGAGTACGCCGACAAGCTGATGAAGGCCGGTACGGCGGAAAAACTCAACAGTCAGCCAATCGGTACCGGCCCGTTTGTGTTCTCGCGCTTCCAGAAAGACGCGTCAATTCGCTACAAGGCCAACCCGGACTACTTCGGCGGCAAGGTCTCGGTGGACCCGTTGATCTTCGCGATCACCCCGGACGCCAACGTGCGCTTGCAGAAATTGCGTCGCAATGAGTGCCAGATCGCCCTGTCGCCCAAGCCTCTGGACGTACAAGCCGCACTGAAAGAGCCAGAGCTTAAAGTGGAAAAAACCGACGCGTTCATGACCGCTTTCGTCGGCATCAACAGCCAGCACCCGCCGCTGGACAAGCCGGAAGTGCGTCAGGCGATCAACCTCGCCTTCGACAAGGCCAACTACGTCAAAGCCGTGTTCGAGGACACCGCCCAGCCCGCCAACGGCCCGTACCCGCCGAACACCTGGAGCTACGCCAAAAGCTTGCCGGGTTACCCGCACGACATTGAGAAGGCCAAGGCTTTGATGGCCAAGGCCGGCCTCAAGGATGGCTTTCAGACCACCATCTGGACCCGCCCTTCCGGCAGCACGCTGAACCCCAACCCGAGCCTCGGCGCTCAACTGCTGCAGTCCGACCTCGCGCAAATCGGCATTCAGGCCGAAATCCGGGTGATCGAGTGGGGCGAGCTGATCCGCCGCGCCAAGGCCGGCGAGCATGACCTGCTGTTCATGGGCTGGGCAGGCGACAACGGCGATCCGGACAACTTCCTCACACCGCAGTTTTCCTGCGCAGCGGTCAAGTCCGGCACCAACTTCGCCCGCTACTGCAATCAGGACCTGGACAAGCTGATCAGTGCTGGCAAGACCACTGGTGAGCAAGGTGTGCGCACCAAGCTCTATGAGCAGGCGCAGGCGCAGATCCAGCAGCAGGCGCTGTGGCTGCCGTTGGCGCACCCGACGGCGTTTGCGCTGACGCGCAAGGATGTCGAGGGTTATGCGGTGAGCCCGTTTGGCCGCCAGGATTACTCGAAGGTCAACCTCAAGCCATAAGCACCAACACAAATCCTTGTAGGAGCTGGCTTGCCAGCGAAGGCGGCGGCACATCCAGCATCGATGTGACTGACACACCGCTTTCGCTGGCAAGCCAGCTCCTACAGGATCTTGCTTGACTCCCCTTCCTCCTACATCCACCCGTACTCGGCCATGGACAGCGGGTCGCCGTCGCCGATGATGAAATGGTCGAGCACCCGCACATCGATCAGGCCCAGCGCCTCCTGCAGGCGCTTGGTCAGCAATCGGTCGGCCTGGCTGGGGTCGGAGTTGCCCGACGGATGGTTGTGGCACAGGATCAGCGCAGCGGCGTTGTGAGCTAAAGCACGCTTGACCACTTGGCGCGGATAAACGCTGGTGTTGTCGATGGAGCCGCGAAATAGCACTTCAAAAGTCAGCACTTGATGCCTGGAATCCAGAAACAAACAGCCGAACACCTCGTGGGGCTCGTGGCGCAGCATCGATTTCAGGTAATCCCGAACGGCCTGCGGATTTTCCAGCGCTGATTTTTTGCGTGCGCACTCGGCCAAATGCCGCCGGCCCATCTCCTGCGCCGCTTGCAACTGAGCGAATTTCGCTGGCCCGAGCCCCAGTTGCCTGCTGAACGCGACCTGATCGGCCTCAAGCAATGAGCGCAGGCTGCCAAACTGATTCAACAGGTGTCGAGCCAGGTCCACCGCGCTTTTACCCGACACGCCGGTCCGTAAAAAAATCGCCAGCAATTCGGCGTCTGAAAGACTTGCCGAGCCCAACTCAAGCAGCCTCTCCCGCGGTCGCTCCGCCGCCGGCCAATCACGAATACTCATAGCACCTCCCTGGAATATGGGCGCCGCTGTTCCGTAGCGGTCGCTGTGATATCGTAGCCCATCTTTTTTGCTGGCGATTTCATCCCTGGGGAGGGGGTCTCGCCATGCAGTCATCAACGAAATGAAAGGCAGACCTATGCAGCGGCTGTATCGGAAACGCATCGTTCTGGGCGTCGGCGGCGGCATTGCTGCCTACAAGAGTGCCGACCTGGTTCGCCGCCTGATCGACCAGGGCGCCGAAGTGCGCGTAGTCATGACCCGTGGCGGCAGCGAGTTCATCACCCCGCTGACCATGCAGGCCTTGTCTGGACACCCGGTTCACCTCGACCTGCTGGACCCGGCGGCTGAAGCTGCAATGGGCCACATCGAGCTGGCCAAATGGGCCGATATGGTGCTGATCGCCCCCGCTACCGCGGACCTGATCGCCCGTCTGGCACAGGGCATTGCCGACGACCTGCTGACCACGCTGGTGCTGGCCACCGACGCCGTGGTCGCTGTCGCCCCGGCGATGAACCAGGCCATGTGGCGCGATCCGGCGACCCAGGCCAACCTGCAAACCCTCGAAAGCCGCGACATCAAAGCCTTCGGCCCAGCCTCCGGCAGCCAGGCCTGCGGCGACGTTGGCCTGGGCCGCATGCTCGAAGCCGTCGAACTCGCCCAGTGCGCGGCGGACTGCTTCCAGCGCCAGGCGCTGACCGGCAAACACGTGCTGATCACCGCCGGGCCGACCCAGGAAAACATCGACCCGGTGCGTTACATCACCAACCACAGCTCCGGGAAAATGGGCTTCGCCCTGGCCGAAGCCGCGGTAGAAGCCGGTGCCCGCGTAACCCTGATCACAGGCCCGGTGCACCTGCCAACGCCGGATCGCGTCACGCGCATCGACGTGGTCAGCGCCCGCGACATGCTCGCCGCCTGCGAAGCCGCGATTCCTTGCGACCTGTTCATCGCCTCGGCAGCGGTCGCAGACTACCGTCCGGAAGTCGTGGCCCCACAGAAACTCAAGAAAGACCCTACGAACGGCGACGGCTTGTTGCTACAGATGGTGCGCAACCCGGACATCCTGGCCACCATCGCCATGCGCCCCGACCGTCCGTTCAGTGTCGGTTTCGCTGCCGAAACCGAACACTTGCTCGACTACGCTGCCCGCAAGTTGAAAGACAAGAACCTCGATTTGATCGTCGCCAACGACGTCGCCAACCCGAGCATTGGCTTCAACAGCGAAGAAAACGCCTGCAGCGTGATCGACCGTGAGCTTCACGCCACACTTTTCGCCCAGACCAGCAAGAGCAAGATTGCTCGCCAGCTGATCACTTTTATCGCCGAACGTCTGAACCAGGTTTAATTTACATGCACGCTTTGCAAGCCAAGATCCTCGACCCCCGCATCGGTACCGAATTCCCGTTACCGCAGTACGCCACGCCAGGCTCCGCCGGCCTCGACCTGCGCGCCATGCTGGAAAAAGACATTGTCATCAAACCGGGTGAAACCGTGCTGATCCCGACCGGCCTGTCGGTCTACATCGGTGATCCGGGCTTGGCTGCCCTGATTCTGCCGCGCTCTGGCCTGGGTCATAAGCACGGCATTGTGCTGGGCAACCTGGTCGGCTTGATCGACTCCGATTATCAGGGCCCGTTGATGGTGTCCTGCTGGAACCGTGGCCAGACCGAATTCACCATGGTCGTTGGCGAGCGTCTGGCTCAATTGGTGCTGGTACCAGTGGTTCAAGCGCATTTCGAGATGGTCGAAGAATTCGTCGAAACCCAGCGCGGCACGGGCGGTTTCGGACATTCCGGCAGCCATTGATGACTTCATTGTGGGAGCGAGCCTGCTCGCTCCCACAGGTTTGTTGCTGAGGTAGCACAAGCTTCATTTGAAAGTTTTATTGCTGAAAATCAAGGCATTGCCGGCCATATACTTGCCGGAGTTAGTGACATGGCCTTTTCGCACCACGAACTCTCTGTGAAAAACGCCGTCATACCCTTCAGTTTGAGCCGGCCGAAGCGTACCAAGCAGGCCTGTCCAGTCACTTTCGAGATGGAGCATTCCTACAGATGAACACCCCCGCCCAAGTCGCACCCAAGTTCCCCGACAGCATCTTTCGCGCCTACGACATTCGCGGCACCGTCCCGGAGTTCTTGAACGCTGAAACCGCTTACTGGCTCGGTCGCGCCATTGGCGCCCAAAGCCTGGCGCAGGACGAGCCAAACGTTTCCGTTGGTCGCGATGGTCGCCTGTCCGGCCCGGAACTGGTCGAACAACTGATCAAAGGCCTGGCCGATGCCGGTTGTCACGTCAGCGACGTCGGCCTGGTACCAACGCCGGCGCTGTACTACGCCGCCAACGTACTGGCCGGTAAATCCGGGGTGATGCTCACCGGCAGCCACAACCCGTCGAACTACAACGGCTTCAAGATCGTCATCGCTGGCGACACCTTGGCCAACGAACAGATCCAGGCCCTGCACGACCGCCTCAAGACCCACAACCTGAGCAGCGGCAAAGGCAGCGTGACCAAGGTCGAAATCCTCGACCGCTACAACACCGAAATCGTCCAGGACATCAAACTGGCCCGTCGCCTGAAAGTCGTGGTCGACTGCGGCAACGGCGCGGCCGGCGTGATCGCCCCGCAACTGATCGAAGCGCTGAATTGCGAAGTCATCCCGCTGTTCTGCGAAGTCGACGGCAACTTCCCGAACCATCATCCAGACCCGGGCAAGCCTGAAAACCTCGTCGACCTGATCGCCAAGGTCAAGGAAACCAAGGCCGACATCGGCCTGGCCTTCGATGGCGATGGCGACCGTGTTGGTGTGGTGACCAACACCGGCAGCATCGTCTACCCGGACCGCTTGCTGATGCTGTTCGCCCGCGATGTTGTGGCGCGCAACCCTGACGCGGAAATCATCTTCGACGTCAAATGCACCCGTCGCCTGATTCCGCTGATCAAGGAATATGGCGGTCGTCCGTTAATGTGGAAGACCGGTCACTCGTTGATCAAAAAGAAAATGAAACAATCCGGCGCGCTGTTGGCCGGTGAAATGAGCGGGCACATCTTCTTCAAGGAGCGCTGGTTCGGTTTCGACGATGGCATTTACAGCGCCGCGCGGCTGCTGGAGATCCTCAGCAAGGAAAAATCCACCGCGCAAGAGCTGTTCGAGACCTTCCCGAACGATATTTCTACGCCTGAAATCAATATCCATGTGACCGAAGAGAGCAAATTCAGCATCATTGATGCACTGCACGATGCGAAGTGGGGCGAAGGCGCTGACCTGACCACCATCGACGGCGTGCGAGTCGACTACGCCAAAGGCTGGGGCCTGGTGCGCGCCTCCAACACCACACCGGTGCTGGTGCTGCGTTTCGAGGCCGATGATGAAGCTGAATTGCAGCGCATCAAGGACGTGTTCCACACCCAGCTGAAACGTGTTGCACCTGACCTCCAACTACCGTTTTGATTGATTGAAGCGCATTTTATTGAAGTGCCGGAGCCCTGAATGACCCTCGAACGCGAAGCCGCCGCCAACACCGCCAAGGTCCTGTCCGAAGCGCTGCCTTACATTCGCCGCTATGTCGGCAAGACGCTGGTGATCAAATACGGCGGCAACGCGATGGAAAGCGAGGAGCTGAAAACCGGCTTCGCCCGCGACATCGTGCTGATGAAAGCCGTGGGCATTAACCCGGTGGTGGTTCACGGTGGCGGCCCGCAAATCGGCGACCTGCTCAAGCGTCTGTCGATCGAGAGCCACTTTGTCGATGGCATGCGCGTCACCGACGCCGCGACCATGGACGTGGTGGAAATGGTCCTCGGCGGTCAGGTCAACAAGGACATCGTCAACCTGATCAACCGTCACGGCGGCAGCGCCATCGGCCTGACCGGTAAAGACGCCGAGCTGATTCGCGCGAAAAAGCTCACCGTCACCCGCCAGACCCCGGAGATGACCCAACCGGAAATCATCGACATCGGCCATGTTGGCGAAGTAGTCGGCATCAACACCGATCTGCTGAACCTGCTGGTAAAAGGCGATTTCATCCCGGTAATCGCGCCTATCGGTGTTGGCGCCAACGGTGAGTCCTACAACATCAACGCCGACCTGGTGGCCGGTAAAGTCGCCGAAGCGTTGAAAGCTGAAAAGCTGATGCTGCTGACCAACATCGCCGGCCTGATGGACAAGTCGGGCACGGTCTTGACCGGCCTGACGACCCAGCAAGTCGACGATTTGATCGCCGACGGCACCATCTATGGCGGCATGCTGCCGAAGATCCGTTGCGCGCTGGAAGCGGTTCAGGGCGGTGTTGGTAGCTCGTTGATCATTGATGGTCGGGTTCCGAATGCGATTTTGCTGGAAATCTTCACCGATACTGGTGTGGGTACGTTGATCAGTAATCGCAAGCGCCCTTAAGCAGTACATACAAAAAGACCCCGCTCAGCCTGGCTGAGCGGGGTCTTTTTTTGCCTGCGATCCCTGTGGGAGCAAGGCTCGCCCGCGATGAACGATAACGCGGTGCATCTGATACACCTCGGCGTATCAATCGCGGGCAAGCCTTGCTTCTACAGGTCGGTGCTAGACGCCGAACTGGGCGCGGTACGCCTCTACGGCCGGCAAATGCTGCTTGAGCTGCGGATCGTCCGCCAGGAATTCGAGCACCTGGTTCAGCGAAACGATGCTGATCACCGGAATGCCGAAGTCACGCTCCACTTCCTGGATCGCCGACAACTCACCGTTGCCACGCTCCTGACGGTTCAGGGCGATCAGCACGCCCTTGGCCTTGGCGCCGTCCTGGGAGGCGATGATCTGCATCACTTCACGTATTGCGGTGCCGGCGGTGATCACGTCGTCGATGATCAGCACGTCGCCGGTCAGTGGTGCGCCGACCAGGCTGCCACCTTCGCCGTGGGCCTTGGCTTCTTTGCGGTTGAAACACCACGGCAGATCGCGCCCGTGATGTTCGGCCAGGGCCACGGCGGTGGTCGCTGCCAGCGGGATGCCTTTGTAGGCCGGGCCGAACAGTACGTCGAACGAAATACCGCTCTCGACGATGGCTGCCGCATAGAAACGACCCAGCTGTGCAAGGGCCGAACCCGTGTTGAACAGGCCGGCATTGAAGAAGTAAGGACTGGTGCGCCCGGACTTCAGGGTGAACTCACCGAAGCGCAAAACGCCGCGATCGATGGCAAAACGAATGAAATCGCGCTGATACGCTTGCATGAAAAAAACCCCAAATACCACGGATTTAGCTAATTAGGTTGACGCCGTGTATCATACACGCACGCGATTTTTGGGGCCATTTATGCGGATCATCAGTGTGAACGTCAATGGTATTCAGGCTGCAGTCGAGCGTGGTTTGCTCAGTTGGCTGCAAGCACAGAATGCCGACGTCATCTGCCTGCAGGACACCCGCGCCTCCGCCTTTGAACTGGACGATCCAGCCTTCCAACTGGATGGCTACTTCCTTTATGCCTGCGAAGCCGAAGTTCCTGCCCAAGGTGGCGTGGCTTTGTATTCGCGGTTGCAACCGAAGGCAGTCATCAGCGGTCTCGGCTTCGAGACGGCCGACCGCTACGGGCGTTACCTGCAAGCCGATTTCGACAAGGTCAGCATCGCGACCTTGCTGCTCCCTTCGGGGCAGAACGGCGATGAAGACTTGAACCAGAAGTTCAAGCTAATGGACGACTTCGCCCGTTATCTGGATAAACAGCGACGCAAACGTCGCGAGTACATTTACTGTGGCTCGCTGTACGTGGCGCAACAGAAGCTGGATATCAAGAACTGGCGTGACAGCCAGCAATCTCCGGGCTTCCTGGCACCTGAACGTGCCTGGATGGACGAGATTGTCGGCAACATGGGGTATGTCGATGCCCTGCGCGAAGTCAGCCGTGAAGGCGACCAGTACAGCTGGTGGCCGGACAACGAACAGGCTGAGATGCTCAACCTGGGCTGGCGTTTCGACTACCAGTTGCTGACCCCGGGCCTGCGCCGCTTTGTTCGTAGCGCACGCCTGCCACGTCAGCCGCGGTTCTCGCAGCACGCACCGCTGATCGTGGACTACGACTGGACGCTGACCATCTAAGCCCTTTTTCGCAGACAAAAAGCGGACATCGCTCAGACCTGTGAAAATCCGGCAGTCAGCCAGCCAAAAAAAAAATGCCCGTATCGCAAGATACGGGCATTTTTTATGGATCGTTAACAGTGATCGAACCTTCAAGCAGCGGCAAAGAACGGCAGCGCAAGGTACAACTTGATCACGATGACATTAATGATGTCGATGAAGAAAGCCCCCACCATTGGCACCACCAGGAACGCTATCTGCGAAGCCCCGAAGCGCTGTGTCACCGCTTGCATGTTGGCGATGGCCGTTGGCGTGGCACCCAGACCAAAACCGCAGTGCCCTGCCGCCAGTACCGCCGCATCGTAGTTGCTACCCATGACCCTGAACGTCACGAAAATCGCAAACAGTGCCATGACCAACGTTTGCGCTGCCAGGATGATGAAGAACGGCAAAGCCAGTGAAGCCAGATCCCACAACTTGAGCGACATCAGAGCGATCGCCAGAAACAGCGACAAGCTGACATTCCCCAGCACGGAGACTTCACGCTCAAACACTTGATACAAGCCAAGTGCTGAAAGCCCGTTCCGTAAAACCACACCCACGAACAAGACGCAAACGAAGGTCGGCAACTCAAATGCGGTTTCGCGCAGCGCGCCATTCAGGAGAGAGCCTGCCAGCAGGCTGACCGCGATCAGAGCGAGTGTCTCGATAAACGTAAATGGCGTGATCGAGCGCTCTTTGTTCGGCTGCTCAAAGCCCTTTGGCATCCGTGGTTTTTCTTGCTCAAAGCCGGGTGTCTGGACACGCTTGATGAGCAGGCGAGCGACCGGACCACCAATCAAACCGCCCAGCACCAAGCCAAACGTCGCAGAGGCCATTGCAAGTTCAGAGGCGGAAGCCAGACCAAACTTCTCACTGAACGTCGCTCCCCACGCCGCGCCTGTACCGTGACCGCCCGACAACGTAATCGAGCCGGTCAGCAGACCCATCAAGGGATCGAGCCCCAACGCCTTTGCGAGCCCGATGCCCATGGCATTCTGGACCACCAAAAGCCCAGTGACGACCAGTAGAAAAACCCCCACTACACGCCCGCCTTTCTTCAAGCTGGCGAAGTCTGCACTCAAGCCAATGGTGGCAAAGAACGCCAACATCAAGGGAGTTTGCAGTGAAGTATCAAACCGGACTTCAATGTCAAAGGTGCGCAAAGTCAACAGAACCAGGGCAACCACCAAGCCGCCTGCTACGGGCTCCGGGATATTGTAGGCGCGTAAAAAACCAACACGTGCGACAAGTCCGCGCCCCAGTAACAGTACTAAAGAGGCGGCCACAAGTGTTCCGTAAAAATCGAGCTGAATCATTGGGATATTCTTGGATATATATTCAGGGGCGAACTTTTTACCTGGACACGCCCCTTGAACAGGTTGATTGTCTCAACACTGATTGGTTTAGATTCAAGGACCGTCAATGGTCTGAATATATCGAAATATTTCTTGATGAAATTTACTTGCGGCAACTTTATCAACCACCAAGTCGAGTTGCCAGCGCATAGGCAGTGATGAAGCTTTGCAGTTGTGACTAAAAGTGTAAGAGCGACATATATACATGCGCGGTAAATATTTACGGCGCCTGAATACCGCAAATGGCAACCACCATAAATGGCTAGAGAAATTAATCTGTTGTTACAAAACAAATGCCCCGAGAGTTCGGGGCATTTGTTTTAAACCGCGGCTAACTGCGTTTTCACACAGTCTGAATGCTGTGGGTTGCTTGTGCGCACTGACTTTTCAATGCGGGAGCCGCGCTGGTCGTTATTTGATCAGGCGCCAGGTGAATGGGTAACGATAGGGAAACCCTTCATTAGCCTTCACGCCAGCAATGATCGTCAGCACCAACGCACCAATCGCAACCAGACCCAACAGGAAGAACCCGACGATCACCACCATCAGCAAGAAGCAGATAGCGGAAGCAATGGCGACGGTGATCTGAAAGTTCAGCGCTTCCTTGCCCTGCGCATCAACGAACGGGTCCATCTCACGCTTCATCTGCCAGAGAATCAGCGGGCCGATCAGCGTACCGAACGGAATCCAGATCCCCAGCAAGGCGGACAAGTGACAAAACATCGCCCACTGCCGAACTTCTTTGCTCGGGGTGGGAAGAACCTGTTGCTCGTCACTCATAACGCCCTCCTTGTGTGGTTCCATCCGATCAGTCGGCCAGTGCAGCCTTCTGCAAGTCGAAGATTTCGGTCATGCCTTTCTTCGCCAGTTCCAGCATAGCGTTCAGCTCTTCAGGCTGGAATGGTGCGCCTTCGGCAGTGCCCTGGACTTCGATGAAGCCGCCCGTGCTGGTCATCACCACGTTCAGGTCGGTCTCGGCAGCCGAGTCTTCCAGGTAGTCGAGGTCAAGCACAGGCTCGCCCTGATACATGCCCACGGAAACGGCAGCGATCATTTGCTTCAACGGGTCGCCGCCTTTCAGGCCGCCGCGCTTCTTGATCACTTTCAAGGCATCGACCAGCGCAACCATGGCGCCGGTGATGGACGCGGTGCGGGTGCCGCCGTCAGCCTGGATCACGTCGCAGTCGACGTAAAGGGTGACGTCGCCCAGCTTGGACATGTCCAGCGCAGCGCGCAGGGAACGACCGATCAGGCGCTGGATTTCCAGGGTACGGCCGCCTTGCTTGCCGCGGCTCGCTTCACGCTGGTTACGCTCGCCGGTGGCGCGCGGCAGCATGCCGTATTCGGCGGTCAACCAGCCTTGGCCCTGACCTTTGAGGAAACGCGGTACGCCGTTTTCGACGCTGACGGTGCAGATGACTTTGGTATCACCGAACTCGACCAGTACAGAACCCTCGGCGTGTTTGGTGTAGTTGCGGGTAATGCGGATCGAGCGGAGCTGATCGGCAGCGCGACCACTTGGACGTTTCATAGGGAATACCTGTACGGGGGACGGAAAACTGCCGAGCATTATAGAGCCGCCGGCCACGACTGGGCACTTCTAAAAAATTCACCCGACGACCGAAGGCCCTGAACCGCGCTTTGCCGACGGCTTGCAGCCCTTTGTCACAGCGTGTGTTTGGGCGCATCCGCCCCACTGCGCTACAATCCTGCGCCTTTGCTGCCTGTCGGCTTTCATTCACAGATATCGGGTCCGCGAAACCTTTGGTAACGCATCGACCTGACTTGCGAGGTACCTCCATGGTGCACAGCATGACCGCCTTCGCCCGCGTTGAAAAAGCCGGCACCCAAGGCACCCTGAGCTGGGAACTGCGCTCGGTCAACAGCCGCTACCTGGAGCCGCACTTGCGCCTGCCGGAATCCTTTCGCGACCTCGAAGGCGCAGTCCGCGAGGCCCTGCGCCAGGGCATCTCCCGGGGCAAGCTTGAGTGCACCCTGCGTTTCACCGAAGAAAACACCGATAAACCGCTGCAAGTGGACCGCGAGCGCGCCGCACAATTGGTCGCCGCCGCCGAGACGATCGCCGGTCTGATCAAAAATCCAGCAGCGCTCAACCCGCTGGAAGTGCTGGCCTGGCCCGGCGTGCTGGTGGGTGATGCCACCGACCCGCAAGCCTTGAATGCCGAAGCATTGGCGCTGTTCAACGAAGGCCTGAAAGAGCTCAAGGCTGGCCGCGAGCGCGAAGGCGCGGAGCTGGCACGGCTGATCAACGATCGCTTGACCTCCATTGAAGAAGACGTCGTCACCCTGCGCGAACTGGTTCCGCAGATGCTCGCCACCCAACGCCAGAAAATCCTCGACCGCTTCGCCGACATGAAGGCCGACCTGGACCCGCAGCGGCTGGAGCAGGAAATGGTCATGCTCGCGCAAAAGAGCGACGTCGCCGAAGAACTGGATCGCCTGAGCACTCACATCATCGAAGTTCGCCGGGTGCTCAAATCCGGTGGCGCTGCTGGTCGGCGCCTGGACTTCCTGATGCAGGAACTCAACCGCGAAGCCAACACACTGGGCTCCAAAGCCTTCGACCCGCGCAGCACCCAAGCGGCGGTCAACCTCAAAGTGTTGATCGAGCAGATGCGCGAACAAGTGCAGAATATTGAGTAAGGCAAACCCGACATGACCCACAGCACCGGCACCCTGTACATCATTTCCGCCCCTTCGGGCGCGGGCAAGAGCAGCCTGGTCAAGGCCTTGACCGACGCAGATCAGGAGATCCGTGTCTCGGTCTCCCATACCACCCGCGCCATGCGCCCCGGTGAAGTGAATGGCGTGAATTACCACTTCGTCGACCGCAGCGACTTCGTGAAGATGATCGAGCACGGGGATTTCCTGGAGCGCGCCGAGGTGTTCGGCAATCTCTACGGCACTTCGCAAAGCCATCTGCAGCAGACGCTGGACGAAGGCCACGACTTGATCCTGGAAATCGACTGGCAGGGTGCAGAGCAAGTACGCAAGTTGATGCCCCAGGCGCGCTCGATCTTCATTCTGCCGCCGTCCCTGCAAGCCTTGCACCAGCGCCTGAACAATCGCGGCCAGGATAGCGAAGAGGTCATAGATGGCCGGATGCGTGAAGCCGTCAGCGAAATGAGCCACTACGTCGACTACGACTACCTGATCATCAACGACGATTTCGCCCACGCCTTGAGCGATTTGCAGGCGATATTCCGCGCCAATCAGCTGCATCAAAAGCGTCAGCAGCAGCGTAACGGAAAACTTTTGGCCGAATTGCTCGGCTAAACAGCACTTCCCAAAACTGCTGCAAGGGCTTTACATTGGCACTTGCAGCGCGTTGAAGGGCTTGGTCAAAAAATCAGCGCTTCCCTAATCGCTGGTGATTTTTTAAACTGTCTAGTCCGCTCGCCCACCCGGGCAGCGCGCATATTGCATTCGCTCCGAGGAATACCATGGCCCGCGTAACCGTTGAAGACTGCCTGAACCACGTGGAAAACCGTTTTGAACTGGTCATGCTGTCCACCAAGCGTGCCCGTCAACTGGCCACCGGCGGCAAAGAGCCACTGGTTCAGTGGGAAAACGACAAGCCTACCGTGGTAGCGCTGCGTGAAATCGCTGAAGGCCTGATGAGCTACGAGTTCATCGCCAATGCTGAAATCGTCGAAGACGAACCGCTGTTCGCAGCGTTCGAGGACGAGTCCAACGAGGCCGTCTAAGCCTATGCCTGGTCGACGTAGCACGGCGCGGGGTCACAGCTTACGGCAGGAATTATCATGCCGAGCATAGACGCCCTCGCCGATCGCTTATCGACCTACCTCGGCAAGGACCAGGTCAACCTGGTCCGCCGAGCGTATTTCTACGCCGAACAAGCCCACGACGGTCAACGCCGGCGTAGCGGTGAGGCGTACGTCACGCATCCTCTTGCGGTGGCGAATATTCTTGCCGACATGCACATGGACCATCAGAGCCTGATGGCCGCGATGCTGCATGACGTGATCGAAGACACCGGTATTGCCAAAGAGGCGCTGCAAGCGCAGTTCGGCGAAACCGTGGCCGAACTGGTCGACGGGGTCAGCAAACTGACCCAGATGAACTTCGAGACCAAAGCCGAAGCCCAGGCCGAAAACTTCCAGAAAATGGCCATGGCCATGGCACGCGACATTCGCGTGATCCTGGTCAAGCTCGCCGACCGCTTGCACAACATGCGCACGCTGGAAGTGCTGTCCGGTGAAAAACGCCGGCGGATCGCCAAGGAAACCCTGGAAATCTATGCGCCCATCGCCAACCGGCTGGGCATGCACGCCATCCGCATAGAATTCGAAGACCTCGGCTTCAAGGCCATGCACCCGATGCGTTCCGCTCGGATCAACCAGGCGGTCAAACGCGCCCGGGGCAACCGCAAGGAAATCGTCAACAAGATCGAAGAGTCTCTCAGCCACTGCCTGGCCATCGACGGCATTCAGGGCGAGGTCAGCGGTCGTCAGAAACACCTCTACGGCATCTACAAGAAAATGCGCGGCAAGCGTCGGGCCTTCAACGAGATCATGGACGTGTACGCGTTCCGGATCATCGTCGACAAGGTCGACACCTGCTATCGCGTGCTGGGTGCTGTACATAATTTGTACAAACCGTTGCCGGGGCGCTTCAAGGACTACATCGCGATCCCCAAGGCCAACGGCTATCAGTCGCTGCACACCACGTTGTTCGGCATGCACGGTGTTCCGATCGAGATCCAGATCCGCACCCGTGAAATGGAAGAGATGGCCAACAACGGCATCGCCGCCCATTGGCTGTACAAATCCAGCGGCGATGAGCAGCCAAAAGGCACGCATGCCCGCGCCCGCCAGTGGGTCAAAGGCGTGCTGGAAATGCAGCAACGGGCCGGCAACTCGCTGGAGTTCATCGAAAGCGTGAAGATCGACCTGTTCCCGGACGAGGTCTACGTGTTCACGCCCAAAGGCCGGATCATGGAGCTGCCCAAAGGCTCCACGGCGGTCGACTTCGCTTACGCAGTGCACACCGACGTGGGCAACAGCTGCATTGCCTGTCGGATCAATCGTCGTCTCGCACCGCTGTCCGAACCGCTGCAAAGCGGCTCCACGGTCGAGATCGTCAGCGCTCCCGGCGCTCGGCCGAACCCGGCATGGCTCAACTTCGTGGTCACCGGCAAGGCGCGGACGCACATCCGCCATGCGCTAAAACTGCAACGCCGCTCCGAGTCCATCAGTCTCGGCGAGCGTCTGCTGAACAAGGTACTGAACGGCTTCGACAGCTCGCTGGAAAAAGTCGCCGCCGAGCGCGTCAAGGCGATGCTCGCCGAGTACCGCCTCGAATTGATCGAAGACTTGCTGGAAGACATCGGTCTGGGTAATCGCATGGCTTACGTGGTCGCCCGCCGCCTGCTCGGCGAAGGCGAACAGTTGCCAAGCCCGGAAGGTCCGCTGGCGATTCGCGGCACCGAAGGCCTGGTACTCAGTTACGCCAAATGCTGCACGCCGATCCCGGGCGACCCGATTGTCGGTCACCTGTCCGCCGGCAAAGGCATGGTTGTGCACCTGGACAACTGCCGCAACATCAGCGAAATCCGCCACAACCCGGAAAAATGCATCCAGCTCTCGTGGGCCAAGGATGTCACCGGCGAATTCAACGTCGAACTGCGTGTCGAGCTGGAACACCAACGCGGCCTGATCGCGCTGCTGGCCAGCAGCGTCAACGCGGCCGACGGCAATATCGAAAAAATCAGCATGGACGAACGCGATGGTCGCATCAGCGTGGTCCAACTGGTGGTCAGCGTGCACGACCGCGTGCATCTGGCCCGCGTGATCAAGAAACTGCGTGCCTTGACCGGGGTGATCCGCATCACCCGCATGCGTGCGTAAAGCCCACTATTACAAGGAGTCATTCATGACCAAGACTGTTATCACCAGCGACAAGGCCCCGGCCGCCATCGGTACTTACTCCCAGGCGATCAAGGCTGGCAACACCGTTTACATGTCGGGTCAAATTCCTCTGGACCCAAAAACCATGGAACTGGTTGAAGGCTTCGAAGCCCAGACCGTCCAGGTGTTCGAGAACCTCAAAGCCGTGGCCGAAGCTGCCGGTGGTTCGTTCAAAGACATCGTCAAACTGAACATCTTCCTCACCGACCTGAGCCACTTCGCCAAGGTCAACGAGATCATGGGCAAGTACTTTGACCAACCTTACCCTGCCCGCGCCGCCATCGGCGTAGCGGCCCTGCCAAAGGGTTCGCAGGTTGAAATGGATGCCATTCTGGTCATCGAGTAAACGTGCGGCGCAGCCTTCTAAAGGCTGCGCCGATCTTGCCTTGAAAGGATTCCACCATGCGCCATGCGCTAGCTCTCTCGCTGGTCGCCCTACTCTTGGGCGGTTGTGCCAGCAACCCTGCCGACCGTGACATCAGCGGCACCTGGATCAATCAGGAGGCAATTGATGCTGCAGCCAAAGGCGGCCCTCTGCGCGAAGCGCTCCAGGCCTATGGCCCGAACCTGGAATGGGACATCAACACCAAGGCCGGTCAGGCCCGCTACACCAATGGTTTTGAAAATGTCGACGGCAAGCTGCTGGGCGAACAGTCCGGCGCCTGGAAAATCGACTTTTACGGCAGCTCCGGCAGTGAGCTGAAACGTGACGGCAAGCAACTGAGCCAGTCCGCAACCGAGAACGAGTCGGAGCAAGTCTTCGACCGCGCGCAGGTCCAGGTACCGGAAGGTGCACCGATTGGCGCGAGCTTTGAACGTGCGTTGTACTCGGCCTACATGGGCGGCAGCTGGAAAATCGTCAGCGGTCAGGGCGAAGGCAATACCGTGCAATTCCAGGCCGACGGCCAGATTGCCGGTCTTCCGGGCGCTGATCGTTATGCCCTGTGCCTGGCCGGTGATTGCGCGTCGATGAGCGGCGGCAACGACAACATGTGGCTGCAACTGAACGGCCAAGGCAACACCTGGATCTTTGCGCGCAAGGGCAAGGAACTGGAAATCCTCCAGGCGGTGAACACCGCACAGGCGGATGAAATGCCGCAGTTCACCCCGGGCGACCGCAAATGGTTGCTGGAAAAACAGTGATACAGAATACAGGAGCCTACGGGCTCCTTTTTCTTTAGCCTGCACCGTCGAATTCTTTGCCCCCCCTTTCAAGGATTGATCATGCGCCCACTGCTTTTCCTTGGGCTGTTGCTGCTCGGCGGCTGCACCTCTATGCCCGCAGAAACGGACATCAGCGGCATCTGGATCAATCAGGCGGCCATCGATGCGGCGGCCCAAGGCCGGTCTTTACATGAATCCTTAAACACCCATGGCCGGAATCTGGAGTGGGACATCAACACCCACACCAGCAAGGCGCAAGTGAGCAGCGGTTTTGAGATGGGTGAAGGCCAACTGCTGCAAAAGTCACCCAATGCCTGGACCGTCGACTACAACGGCTATGGCACTGACGAGCTGCGCCTGGATGGCAAGCGACTGACTCAACTGGCCAAGGAGCACGTCCCCCAGCAGGTGTTCAGTCGCCCCAGCAAGACCACCAAAACGTATACAAAGTGGGGTAGCACCTTCAGGAGCGCCCTGAACGCCGCTTACATGGGCGGGCAATGGAAAATCATCGACAGTCACGGAACAGGCCAAATGGTCGTGTTTACGGAAGATGGCCATGTTTCAGGGTTACCGGGAACCGATCGTTACGAGTTATGCCTGGACGGTGATTGCGCCAGCCAAGGCGCAGGCAATGACACCATGTATCTGGGCACGGGTGACCGTAGTGGCGCATGGATTTTCGTTCGTAAAGGCAAGCAACTGGAGATTTTCCAGGCAATCAATAAATCCCGGACAGACGAAATCCCCCACTTCACCCCCGGCCCACGCCAGTGGCTGCTGGTAAAACAATGATCCAATAACAAAGGCGCCCGCAGGCGCTTGTTGTTTAGAGGCTCCCTCAGCTCAACTCCCCTGGGCAAGTATCGCGGCATAGCCTTCGCGGTAACTTGGGTACTTCGGCGTCCAGCCCAAGGCTTTGGCCCGCGCATTACTGCAACGCTTGCTCCCCGTACGTCGCACGCTCGAGTCTTCATCCCATTCGGTCACGCCCAGGTACTCCCGCAACCACCCCACCACTTCCGCCAGCGGTGCAGGCGCATCGTCGACGCCGATATAAACATCATCCAGCGCCACACCACGACGATCTGCCTCAAGCAGATACGCCATCAACCCCGCCGCGTCGTCGGCGTGAATACGGTTGCCATAAAGCGGCGGATCGACCGCCACGCGATAACCCCGCCGCACCTGAGTCAGCAGCCACTCACGGCCAGGACCGTAAATACCGGTCAAGCGCACAATGCTCGCCGGAATGCCGCTTTTGAGTGCGACCTGCTCAGCCTCCAGCATCAGTCGACCTGAATAGCCTGCGGGAACGGTCGGCGAGGACTCGTCGACCCACTCGCCCTCCTGCTGGCCATACACACTGCTGCTGGAAACAAACAGCAGACGATCGGGCACCTGACCATAGTCGTTCAGCCAGTCCAACACATGCTGCAAGCCCTGCACATAAGCCGCGCGATATCCGGCTTCATCGTGCTCGGTGGCCGCCGCGCAATACACCAGGTAATCCACCGCACCGACTGGCCAGGTCGCCGGGCAGTCTTCATTGAACAAGTCGCCCGCAACGCCAATGACTCCCTCGGGCAGGCGCGAGATGTCACGCCTCAGGCCATGAACCTCCCACCCGCCAGCCACCAATTGCGTGGCCAGACGACTGCCGACATCACCGCAACCGGCGATCAAAACTGAGGGTGTGGACATCAGAAAACTCCCATCGGAAAGACACAGACTAGCGCCAGCAATGGACGAGCGGCTAGCAATGCAAGAAAAAAAGAGACTCTATTACTTTTGTTAACAAGAATTACTTGCAATAATGCACGCCACTTTTGTTCTCGACCTCACGAGGCCTGGAAGAACATTAACCGTCTTTTTCTCTCAGGTCCGGCCAGCATGACACGCAATCAATTCTCCGCTTCGCCAACCAAAAGCCCTCGCGCCTGGCGTGCAGTGGCTGCTCTGTTGCTCAGCCTGATGCTGGCACCGACCGCCGCTTTCGCTGACGCACAAGCACCCGCCACGCCGGCCACCGCCGTGGCGCCAGCACCAGTCGATCCTGCCGCCCCAGTCGCCGCTCCTGCCGCGACCGATCCGGCTCAGGCTGTAGCCGCCGAAGATGTTCCCGAAGTGCTCGAAGCCGATAACACCCTGGGCATGGCCCATGACCTGTCGCCGTGGGGCATGTATCAGAACGCCGATATCATCGTGAAAATCGTGATGATCGGCCTGGCCATCGCCTCGATCATCACCTGGACCATCTGGATCGCCAAGGGCTTTGAGCTGATGGGCGCCAAGCGTCGTCTGCGCAGCGAAATCGTCCACCTGAAAAAAGCCACCACCCTTAAAGAAGCCAGCGCGACAGCCACCAAGGAAGGCACTCTCGCCAACTTGTTGGTGCATGACGCCCTGGAAGAGATGCGCTTGTCGGTCAACAGCCGCGAGAAAGAAGGCATCAAGGAACGTGTTGCCTTCCGTCTCGAGCGACTGGTGGCTGCCTGCGGTCGCAACATGAGCAGCGGCACCGGCGTTCTCGCCACCATCGGTTCCACCGCACCGTTCGTGGGCCTGTTCGGTACCGTGTGGGGCATCATGAACAGCTTCATCGGCATCGCCAAAACCCAGACCACCAACCTCGCTGTTGTGGCACCCGGCATCGCCGAAGCCCTGCTGGCGACCGCGCTGGGTCTGGTTGCAGCGATCCCGGCCGTGGTGATCTACAACGTTTTCGCCCGCTCCATCGCGGGTTACAAGGCACAAGTGTCCGACGCCTCGGCTGAAGTCCTGCTGCTGGTCAGCCGTGACCTCGATCACCTGCCGACCACCGAGCGCTCCACGCAACCGCACATGGTCAAAGTAGGGTAATCAGCCATGGGCTTGCATTTGAAAGAAGGCGCAGACGACGATCTGGCCGAGAACCACGAAATCAACGTCACGCCGTTCATCGACGTGATGCTGGTGCTGCTGATCATTTTCATGGTGGCCGCCCCGCTGGCCACCGTGGACATCAAGGTCGACCTGCCCGCCTCCAGCGCCAAACCGGCGCCACGCCCGGAGAAGCCGATATTCCTCAGCGTCAAGGCTGACCAGCGCCTGTTCCTCGGCGAAGACGAAGTGAAGGCCGAAGCCCTCGGCGCCACTCTGGACGCCAAGACCCAGGGCAAGAAAGACACGACGATCTTCTTCCAGGCCGACAAAGGCGTGGATTACGGCGACCTGATGAGCGTGATGGACAACCTGCGTTCCGCCGGTTACCTGAAGGTGGGCCTGGTCGGACTTGAGACGGCAGCCAAGAAATGATCACGACGCGCCATAAGCTGACGCGTTACAGCGGGAGCCTGGCCGTGGTGCTGGGCGTTCACGCACTGGCCATCGCGCTGGCGCTGAACTGGACCTCGCGCCCGCCGATCGAGTTGCCACCGCAGGCCATGATGGTCGAGCTGGCACCGGTTCCGGCCCCGCCACCGCCTGCACCGCCAAAGGTCATCACGCCGCCACAACCACCGACTCCGGTGGAAGAGCTGCCGATCCCGAAACTGGCTGAAGTGCCCAAGGCCGAGATTGCCGTGCCCAAGCCGGTCAAACCCAAGCCCAAGCCGCAACCGCCCAAGCCTGTGGAGAAGAAGCCGGAGCCGCCGAAGGAGAAACCATCCGAGGAAAAACCGAGCGACGCGCAACCGACTAATGCGCCAACAGAGAAATCCGCACAGCCCGCACCGGGTCCATCAGCCGCGCAGCAGGCCGCCAAGGCCAGTTGGCAAGGTACCCTGCTCGCGCACCTGGCCAAGTACAAGAAGTACCCGGCCAGTGCGCAGGCGCGGGGCAAGGAAGGCACGAACCGTCTGCGCTTCGTGGTGGATGCCGAAGGCAACGTGTTGTCGTTCGAGCTGGTAACCGCCTCCGGCACTGCCGATCTGGACCGGGCCACCCTGGAAATGATCCGCCGCGCCCAGCCACTGCCCAAGCCACCGGCCGACATGCTGACCAACGGCGCCATCGAAATCGTTGCACCGTTTGTTTACTCGATGGAAAAACGCCGACACTAAGACGCAATACAAAACCCTTGTGGGAGCCGAGCTTGCTCGCGATGAGGCCGTCATATTCAACATCTCTGTTGACTGACACACCACTATCGCGAGCAAGCTCAGCTCCTACAGGGTTATGCAGCGACCAATAAGGCACCCGAAAGGTGCCTTTCGTGTATCTGCCAGCGGCAAACACGCATTACCCGGTGTCACTCAACACACTCACTCTGATAACGTGCGTCTATCGATTGCAGCCGTTATGCTTGGCGCGCAACTACATGGACGCTTGCTATGACTCTGACAGAATTACGCTACATCGTTACCCTCGCCCAAGAGCAGCACTTCGGCCACGCTGCCGAGCGTTGCCACGTCAGTCAACCGACCCTGTCGGTGGGCGTGAAAAAGCTTGAAGACGAACTCGGTGTGCTGATTTTCGAGCGCAGCAAGAGTGCCGTGCGCCTGACCCCGGTCGGTGAAGGCATCGTGGCCCAGGCACAGAAAGTCCTGGAGCAAGCCCAAGGTATCCGCGAACTGGCCCAGGCTGGCAAGAACCAGCTGACCGCCCCGCTGAAACTCGGTGCGATCTACACCGTCGGCCCATACCTGTTCCCGCACTTGATTCCACAATTGCACCGGGTCGCCCCGCAGATGCCGTTGTACATCGAAGAAAACTTCACCCACGTGCTGCGCGACAAACTGCGCAACGGCGAGCTCGACGCGATCATCATCGCCCTGCCGTTCAACGAAGCCGACGTCCTGACCTTGCAGCTCTACGACGAGCCGTTCTACGTCCTGATGCCGGCCCAGCACCCGTGGACGCAAAAAGAGTCCATCGACGCCAGCCTGCTCAACGACAAGAGCCTGCTGCTGCTCGGCGAAGGCCACTGCTTCCGCGATCAAGTGCTGGAAGCCTGCCCCACCCTGGCCAAAGGCAACGACGGCGCCAAGCACACCACGGTGGAGTCGAGCTCCCTGGAAACCATCCGCCACATGGTTGCGTCCGGCCTGGGTATCTCGATCCTGCCGCTGTCGGCAGTCGACAGCCATCACTACGCCACCGGCGTGATCGAAGTGCGCCCACTGACGCCGCCGGTGCCGTTCCGCACCGTGGCCATTGCCTGGCGCGCGAGCTTCCCGCGCCCGAAAGCGATTGAAATCCTCGCTGACTCCATTCGCCTGTGCTCGGTGGCCAAGCCATCCGCGCCGGTTGTTGCGGCTTAAGTCGCGGTCATGACCGAGTTGTCGCAAGTGTCGGTGACGGCACTCAAAGGTGTTGGCGAGGCCATGGCCGAGAAGCTGGCCAAGGTCGGCCTGGAGAACCTTCAGGACGTGCTGTTCCACCTGCCGCTACGCTATCAGGATCGCACTCGTGTGGTCCCGATCGGCCATTTGCGACCGGGACAAGACGCCGTGATCGAGGGCACCGTCAGCGGCGCCGACGTGGTCATGGGCCGTCGCCGCAGTCTCGTCGTGCGTCTGCAGGACGGCACCGGCGGGCTCAGCCTGCGCTTCTACCATTTCAGCAATGCGCAGAAAGAAGGCCTCAAACGCGGCACGCGGATTCGCTGCTACGGCGAAGCGCGGCCCGGTGCCTCGGGGCTGGAAATCTATCACCCGGAATACCGCGCCATTACCGGTGACGAACCACCGCCGGTGGATGAAACCCTGACCCCGGTGTATCCGCTCACCGAAGGCCTGACCCAACAGCGCTTGCGCCAACTGTGCATGCAAACCCTGACGATGCTCGGCCCGACCAGCCTGCCCGACTGGCTGCCGACCGAACTCGCGCGCGACTATCAACTCGCGCCGCTGGCCGATGCGATCCGCTACCTGCATCACCCGCCGGCCGATGCCGACGTCGACGAGCTCGCCATCGGCCACCACTGGGCGCAGCACCGTTTGGCCTTCGAAGAACTGCTGACCCATCAACTGTCCCAGCAGCGCCTGCGCGAAAGCATGCGCTCCCTGCGCGCGCCGGCGATGCCGAAAGCCACCCAGCTGCCGGCCAAGTACCTGGCCAATCTCGGCTTCGCACCGACCGGTGCACAGCAACGGGTCGGCAACGAAATCGCCTACGACCTGAGCCAGCACGAGCCAATGCTGCGCCTGATTCAGGGCGACGTAGGCGCGGGCAAAACCGTGGTCGCCGCCCTCGCCGCGCTGCAAGCGTTGGAGGCCGGTTATCAAGTCGCACTGATGGCGCCCACTGAAATCCTCGCCGAGCAGCACTTCATCACCTTCAAGCGCTGGCTCGAACCACTGGGTATTGAAGTCGCGTGGCTGGCTGGCAAGCTCAAGGGCAAAAACCGCGTCGCCGCGCTGGAACAGATCGCCAACGGTACGCCGATGGTGGTCGGCACCCATGCGCTGTTCCAGGACGAAGTGCAGTTCAAGAACCTCGCGCTGGCGATCATCGACGAACAGCACCGCTTCGGCGTGCAGCAGCGCTTGGCGCTGCGACAGAAAGGCGTCGGCGGGCGCATGTGCCCGCACCAACTGATCATGACCGCGACGCCGATCCCGCGCACGCTGGCAATGAGCGCCTACGCCGACCTCGACACCTCGATCCTCGACGAACTGCCGCCCGGCCGAACGCCGGTCAACACCGTGTTGATCACCGATACCCGGCGCGTTGAAGTCATCGAACGGGTGCGCGGCGCCTGCGCTGAAGGGCGTCAAGCCTATTGGGTGTGCACACTGATTGAAGAGTCGGAAGAGCTGACCTGTCAGGCCGCCGAAACCACGTATGAAGACCTCACCGCCGCCCTCGGCGAGTTGAAAGTCGGGCTGATTCACGGTCGCATGAAGCCGGTGGAAAAAGCCGCCGTGATGGCCGAGTTCAAGGCCGGCAACCTGCAACTGCTGGTCGCCACCACGGTGATCGAAGTCGGCGTCGACGTGCCGAACGCCAGCCTGATGATCATCGAAAACCCCGAACGCCTCGGCCTCGCACAATTGCACCAGTTGCGCGGCCGTGTCGGTCGAGGCAGCGCCGTCAGCCATTGCGTGCTGCTCTACCATCCGCCGCTGTCGCAGATCGGTCGTCAGCGCCTCGGTATCATGCGTGAAACCAACGACGGTTTTGTCATCGCCGAAAAAGATCTCGAACTGCGCGGCCCCGGCGAAATGCTCGGCACGCGCCAGACCGGTCTGCTGCAATTCAAGGTCGCCGACCTGATGCGCGACGCCGATCTATTGCCCGCCGTGCGCGACGCCGCCCAAGCATTGCTGGAGCGCTGGCCAGATCACGTCAGCCCGTTGCTCGACCGCTGGCTGCGCCATGGGCAGCAATACGGACAAGTGTGAGCACCGTCGCAGTTTATGGACCATACCGTTAAACAAGCTGGTTATACTCGCGCAACTGTTTGAATACGGATACAGACGATGACTGAAGCTGCCCTCGCCCCGGAAACCCTGCACGCTCCGTCTGTTATTCGGCTGCTGCTGGGCAAATTGGGCATTGCCTACGAAGAAATCCTCGATCACCACGGCCTCAATGCCACGCGCAAAGTGCAGGCCGTTCTGGTGGAAGACGCGGTCGGCGCCTTGATGGTGCTGTTCCCGCAAAGCCAATTGCTGGACCTCAATCGCCTCGCCGAACTGACCGGCCGCCGCCTCGCCGCCGTGCCTCCCGAACGCCTGGTCAAAATGCTCGGCAAACACAGCCTCAGCCTGCTGCCCGGCCTGCCGGCACTGACCACTTCGCCGTGCCTGTACGAAGAAAGCCTGCTGCGCGAACCGAAGTTGCTGATCAACTCGGGCGAGCCGGGCCTGCTGCTGGAAATCACCAGCGAAGACTTCAAAACCATGCTGACCAAGGCCAGCGCCGCCAACTTCGGCGAAGCCCTGACCAGCATCCGCCCGAACCTCGACCGCCCCGACGATGACCGCAAGGAAATCACCCAGGCCGTCCAGGCATTCACCGCGCGGCGCATCCAGCAACGTCTGGAAGAGACCATCGAGATTCCGCCGCTGGCCGAGACCGCGCAGAAAATCATCAAACTGCGCGTCGATCCCAACGCCACCATCGACGACATCACCGGCGTGGTCGAAACCGACCCGGCGCTGGCCGCGCAAGTCGTGAGCTGGGCGGCGTCGCCGTACTACGCCTCGCCAGGCAAGATTCGTTCAGTAGAAGACGCGATTGTTCGGGTGCTGGGTTTCGACCTGGTAATCAACCTGGCGCTGGGCCTGGCCCTGGGCAAAACCCTGAGCCTGCCCAAAGATCACCCGCAACACGCCACGCCGTACTGGCACCAGTCGATTTACACCGCCGCCGTCATCGAAGGCCTGACCCGCGCCATGCCGCGCGCCCAGCGCCCGGAAGCCGGCCTGACCTACCTCGCCGGCCTGCTGCACAACTTCGGCTACCTGCTGCTGGCCCACGTCTTCCCGCCRCACTTCTCGCTGATCTGCCGCCACCTGGAAGTCAACCAGCACCTGTGCCACAGCTTTGTGGAGCAACACCTGCTCGGCATCAGCCGCGAACAGATCGGCGCGTGGCTGATGCGCCACTGGGACATGCCGGAAGAACTCGCCGCCGCCCTGCGCTTCCAGCACGACCCGCATTACGACGGCGACTATGCCGAGTACCCGAACCTCGTCTGCCTGGCCGTGCGCCTGCTACGCGGCCGCGGCATCGGCTCCGGCCCGGACGAAGACATCCCCGACGCATTGCTCGAACGCGTCGGCCTAAGCCGCGAGAAAGCCAACGACGTCGTCACCAAAGTGCTTGAGGCTGAAGTGCTGCTGCGTGAACTGGCTTCGCAGTTCAGCCAGGCATAAAAACAATCGCGGGCAAGCCTCGCTCCCACAGGATCACCAAAACCCTGTAGGAGCGAGGCTTGCCCGCGATGAATCCCCCGCCGACCCACCTGAATCACCACAACCCCCTGTGGGAGCGAGCCTGCTCGCGATGAATCCAACTCGGTATCTCTGAATCACCACACCCACTGTGGCGAGGGGGCTTGCCCCCGCTCGACTGCGCAGCGTCGAAGACGCGGCGGCCACTCCCTCGCCACAAAGTCAGTCACTCGGCTCAAGCCTTTGCCTTAGCTTTGGCCTTCCGCGGCTTCAAATACTTGGTCAACCCCTGAAACCAGATCACCAACGCCGGATTCCCCTTGATCTGAATCGACTTGTCCTGAATCCCCGTCATAAACGCCAACTGCTTGTTCTTCGCCTGCATCGTGGCAAAGCCATACGCCGCATCCTTGAACGCAATCGCAAACGCCGGCTCGGCATACACGCCCGACTTACTGGTAATCCGCTGGTCCTTCACAAAGAAATGCCGCGCCACCTTCCCGTCCTGGGTCTGTAGCTGAAACACCAACTCCTTGTCACCCAACTGCTGCTGAAACGCAGGATTAGTCCGGCTGGCCTTACCCATCAACAAACCCAGCATCCACAGAAGAAAACGAAATTTCATGCGCACAGCCTCAAGAGAAAAGTGAACGGCCGGCGCAGTGTAGCGACTTCGGACGATAACGACAGCATCGTGTTGCGTTAGAAGAAGATGATGCGCTTTTTGACGCTGATGACTACCAAGTCATTGACGAAACATTTGCGTCAGATCGTTCCAACGCTCCGCGTGGGAATGCATTCCGTGACGCTCAGCGTCACAACATCCACCGCAAACGCTCCTGACGAAACTCGCCTCACACCCTTCAGTCTTGCAACCCACAAACCTCCCGGACATTTCCTTCAATACGGAGGGCTGTTCATGAACTAGGCGACTATGGGCTTCACCGTTAACCTTTGTTCGTCACCGCAAAACGGTGACACGGATGTGCAAGTCCGTAACCGGGAGAGTATTTATTAACTCCGAGGATTTACATCTATGACCAATCCAAAAGCTCACCCGTCAGAACACGAAGACACCTCCCCCTACGAATCCTTAGATTCGAAGAAACTCCACGAAGCCGCCGAACGCGCCCTCAACCACCATTTCGCACCTCCGCCCAGCGAGAAACCCAAGCCTCGCAAAGGCAACCTCTTCACCGTCTCCCCCGACATCGACACCGAAGCCCTCCTGGCCAACGCCTCAGAAGACCTGCTGTCCATCAGCGCCATCGCCGCCAACCTGGCTGACGACGTTGACAGCACTCAGCGATCTGTAGCGTTAGCGCTTAGCAGGATGTCGGATGGAGTTCGGTTGTTGGTGGAGCGAGCGCTGGATCACATCGACTCGCCGAATCCGGCGGAGCATCGGGCGAAGGGATAGTAGAAACCACGAAGGGGACTTAACGTCCCCTTCAACTTTTTGGGAGCTCGCAGTTGATCCTGGAAAGGATTTTTTTCAGGCTTGAGATCTCACTTTCATAAAAGGTGTTGCACTGGGAAACAACGACAAAGCCCCGCGTTGTTTCTGCTTGAAGCGTGTTGCATATCAAACTGAAACCTTCAACACCTCTGGGGCCAGGGTAAATGACGTTTTTCATGTCCAGCAACTTCCAGCCTTGTTGCTTCATCGACGCTTTGGCTGTCACCGCCGCGTCTGAAAACTCCATGATTGATTCAGCATCAGGCAGTTGGATCAACTTGTTGTAACGATGTGCATTATCCGTCCCGACGACCGCCAAAACATCCTGCAGGTTTTTCCCGGTGACAATGTAGGTGGGGAGGTTTTCGAGGTTGGTGGCGTAGTCAGGTTGATTACGCAACACAAGCTTGAGTATGTTCACGCCCCCTTCCTGAATGCAGCTTGCGACCTTCAGTTCCGTTTGAGGTACATCGAACGAGCATGGTTGATCTTCAGCGAATGCATCCGCGCCCCCCAGAAACAGACTCAGCACAACAGCGCCCATTAGAGTCGCTCGAAAGCCGCATCCTTTTTTAAAAATACAATCCATGTTGATCACTCAAAAAACCATGAAAATAGATCTGCCCCCTTTTCACTCAATATCAAGCCCCCCACTTTTTCGATCACCGCTCTATAAATTGCCACTCATACCAGCGCAATCATCAGCTTTGGCAATAACCTTTAGCTCACCATAACTAAGCACGCACAATGGATTTTTGAAACTACCGTGCATTTTTTTACAGTTATTACTGTCTTTTTCTTGATAAACGCACTGAACACCAGAAACAACTAGCTCTTTACCTGGAGAAATAGTAGAAACCTTTTCTCCATCCACAACGTACACACTTTCGTAGATAGAGCCACCGACTTGCTGAACATCTTTATAACTGCCATCTCCGAGTCCAACTGCACTGGCGGGAATAGATCCAATATACTTCGCTTCATCGTTTCCTGGCGTGACGGCGTAAATCATAGTTTGAGCATTAAGGCCCATATCATCGCTACCAGGCGCCGAAAATATAAAAGAGACCTTCGCTTTATCGGACGAATCTCTGTATGTATATTCTGAATCACACCCTCTCTCCGAATTTTTTAACGTAAAAACCTGATCTTTGAGTAAAAGTGTCAATTCACCGGGTACGTCATTCCCAGCTTTACACTCCAATTGACTATCCAAAGCATCAGACCAAGCCACACCGCAGTAGAAAAACATACATATAGCGATCAAACGATTCATTTGGACAGCCCTCAAAAATGCTTCTAAAAAGGCTAAAAAAATGGCCAGATTTACTTATCGATATTTAACCTAGCCCATAAATATAACCGCCCCCTTTTCTGCACCTTTTCTGCATCACTTACCTTGACTCACCTTCATATAGTTTTGTTTCTGGATTGAAACGCCAGATATGAGGCGTAGTTAGAGGCTTGCCATCTTTATGCATTATTTGGTCTTGCTTATCTCTATTGTATGAGTAAATTTGAATATCTTTATATGGAGTATTTTCTGGATGGCTGTCTAGAACCTTTACGCCTGCAAAGTAGTCACCTCCCACATTCCTCAGAAACCCCGGGCACTGAACTAAAAAACCGTAAGTAAAATCACCACTAGAACCTGCACTAGAATATGAAAGAAAAATAAAGTCCTTTACTCCATCACCATTGAAGTCTTCGTTATAGACGATTTTTCCCTCCTCAATTGAAAATTTCTCTCCCTCAACCCGTGAAAGCATATCGGTTGTGCGTGAGTTCTCGATCCATTGGGACAAAAAATGCTTAGGCCCTTCCGTGGGATAACAGACATCGACAGGGGCAGCGCGAACAGCAGTAGCGAAAAAAACAAGCATGAAAAGGTACTTCATATTAATTCTCCAAGACAAACGTATTTCGACCAGTTCTAACCGAGCCTTGAGCTTCACTGGCACCAAAAATTATGGCTCCAGTAATCGTATCGTTCAGCGCCTCTAAAGTCGTAAACAATTTTGCGGTTAATGCCGACTCGTGCGCAGCTCCCCAGCTAGCAATCGGCAACTGCCAATTTACCCCGACGGAACCGTTTATCGTACTTTGAAGAACAGCGCGAAGCCTGTTATTCGGAGGATCACCAACAACATGAGAAGGACGCCAAACATGCCAGCGCAGAAGTATTGCTACTGCCTTCTCAGAAGTGTAAATATTGCCTATAGTGCTGTTAACCGTTGCCCCACCAACTTGGAAGCCAATGGAATCAGTCAATATTTCCTTCAATCGAAGCTTGGCCATGGACCACATTGCAGCCCTATATCCAGGAATAGTGCGTGCTGCCATACTCAAGCGATAAAACCAATGCCATGTTTTTAAATAGTGAGCCTCATCTTGGGAGTCACCTAAGCCCGTAAATTCACTGTCAGCATGAGTCGATTGGGAAATCGCATAAGTATCATTAGTAAGCTTTACCCAGCCGGCGTAGGTCATAACATTTGAGTCATACAGGCTCGGGCTACTCCATTCTTTAGCTGGATATAAACCAAAATAACCAAATACTTTTTTGAAGATTTCAGGATTACGATTCTTTAGATATGCCATGAACCCAACAAACTCGCCTTTTCCGTATGCGTTTGCTCCAAAATTACCCATGGTCCAATGGCAGGGCCCGCCAGAAATTAGTGCATTATCCCAAGCATTTAGTACGTCAAAACGACCAAAACACTCTGCTTCCGAAACTACCCTTATCGTTCGATAAGTCGACAGAGCTGGGCTATTAATTTGGGTCGGATTAACAGGTGAGCCGGTTATATTTTCTACCGTCATTTCAGTCTGAGATGACCAACTATGCGCTTTTCCCGTATTTGGCCCGCCATAGGTACCGCTCTGATAGTAGCCCACTGCGTGGTATTCCGTCTGAGCGCGACCATCTGGGAAAGTAAAATAGCTACTGAAGTCTCTGACTACAACCCTGGGAGGCCCCTCGGTAAAGCTATCGTGAGCCCAAATATTGCAGCCTTTAGGAGCCAGATTAACCCTAGCTCCCGCAGTTATCTTCCAAGCCTCAAAAACAACCGGACACCTATATTCATAGTCCAACCAATGTTCTATCGCAGCTCGAGTTTTCTCATTTACCACGCCGCTTACTGGACCAGTATATTTTGCAGCATTCGATACCGACTTAAGGCTATCAACATAATAAGTTACAGGCCCAACAGTAGTTCCGCTAACTGACGGAGACTTTCCGGCCTTAGCGACAATACCTGCTGAGCCGTCGTAATAAACATCCAAGTTATTTATTCGCACGGGAGAACCAGCTTGATCCAACAGGAGCTGGCCTTTTTTTTCATCTCTCACACACGCAACTTGTGTCATTGAGGCATATATCTGAAATTCCCGAACGGCCCATTCGGTTCTAGGCCCGAAGTCCCCAGTAGGTTTTCCGAGAACAGAGAACCCCAGGCTAATCAGGTCTTCTTGAAGCTTTCTCACGTGTTCTGGCACAGCCAAAGCCGCGCTGGTTCCGGCGGTTGCCACAGCTGTTTCGGCGTTAGCGACGGTAACTGGTGGATTGCTAATTCCTCCCCAACGCGGAGGTGTATTCTGAGCGGGTTTACCGTCATGATCGTTCCGACGGAGGTCAAAATTCCCGTAAATCATTGCCTACTCCCTTATGCAATATGCTGTTCTTCGAGACGCTTAATATCGCTAGAAGAAAGATAATCTTTATCTGCTAACTCACACGAGCGATGGAAACAACGGGTGGCGTACTTTGTTTTTGGGCCATTATCACCGTCGATTTTTCCATCATAGAAGCCGAGGTTTTTTAAGCGAGACTGCAGCCCTTTGACGTCCGAAGCGTCTGACTGTGCTTTTAAATCGAGCTCCCATATCCATGGGTGCGATTCTGTGCCGAATGGATAAAAAGTAAGTTTGCCTTTCTTCGCATCAGGTGGAACTGGCTGATCTACAAACCCGTCACCTGAAGTCGTACCGTTATAAGTTACGCCGTCCACCTCCAACGTGTAGGGCTGGCCGGCGATTCCTTTTTTGTCATATGGGCGTTTCATCTGAATACGGAAACTCTTTTTCTCGGTTTCTAGCGGAGGCAGCGTCACCGCATTCCCCAACGCCAGATCCATCAAACTCCCCGCCTTATCCTTATCCGCAGCCCCCGGCAGCACCGGCGGCTTAATCCCGATCCCTGTCCCGCTCCCCGCCGACCCACCCGCATTAATCTTCACCACCGGCCCAACCACCGTCACACCACCGGCATCGAGCTTGATAAAGCTGCCACCGCCCAAAATGGTCAGCTCGGAACCCGCCTCGATGACGATCTTCGCCCCCGCCTTCACATGTATCTCTTTCCCAACACTCGTCAGCTGCGCAGTCCCCAACTTCACATGCTGGTTCTGCCCAATCGTCAGGTGATCATCCAGCCGCGTTTCAACCTTACGATCCGCAATCGTGGTGCGATGCTCTTCCGCCTTAAGCTCGGTGTAGGTGTTCTTCACCACCGTGTCGTGGCGCTCATTTCCCACGCGAATCTTCTGATCATGCTCAATGTTTTCATCCCAATCCCGCTGGGCGTGGATGAAGATTTGTTCGGCGTCTTTTTTATCTTCGATGCGCAGTTCATTGAACCCGCCGCCGCCCGGTGAGCTGAGGGTTTTGAAGACGGTGCGGGTTTTGTTCGCCGGCAGTTCGTAGGGAACCTGGTTTTCCTTGTGGTACAGGCAACCGGTCACCAGCGGTTGGTCGGGGTCGCCTTCGAGGAAGGTGACGAGCACTTCCATGCCGATGCGCGGGATGACGATGGCGCCGTAGCGGTCGCCGGCCCAGCTGGAGGAGACGCGCATCCAGCAGCTGGTTTTGTCGTCGGCCAGGCCTTCGCGGTCCCAGTGGAATTGCACTTTGATGCGGCCGTATTGGTCGCAGTGGATTTCTTCGCCTTTGGGGCCGGTGACCATGGCGGTCTGGCTGCCGAGGACGCGGGGTTTGGGGTGTTCCAGCGCGGGGCGGTAGAAGACGTTCCACGGGGTGGCGAGGAAGCGGTTGCGGTAGCCCTGGTGGAAGTCGTCTTTGTTGTCGGTGGTGTCGCTGGTCACCGATTCTTCGAGGACTTGCGGTTGTTTGCCTTCGTGGACGATTTCGGTGAGCAGCCAGAGGTCATTCCACTCGGTGCGCGGGTGGTCGGACATTTCCAGGAAGTGGCCGCTGATGAGCCGGGTCTGGTCGCCGTGGCCTTCGGCTTGCTGGTAGTCGGCGCGGTGGCGTTCGAGGGCGCGTTGGCTGAGGAATTTGCCGCGTGCGCGGTCAAGGAAGCGACCGGGGTAGTCGTAGTCTTCGAGGTCGGGCTCGGTGCTTTTGCCGTCGGGTTTGTACGCGGCTTCGAGTTGCAGGCGTGGTTTTTCGAAGTCGTAGTCGCGGCGCGTGGTGCGGCTGGTGCGGGTTTCCAGGCGCAGTTTGAAGCCTTTGATCACCGGTTCGTCGGCGACCATGCCGCTGCCTTGCACATAAGCCGTTGGCTGCCCGAGTTTCGGGAACACGGTCTGGTCATCGCCGAAGACCAGCAGATGACCTTTGGCGCTGTGCTGGAAGTGGTAGTGAATGCCTTCCTCTTCGCACAGACGCTGGACGAAGTGCAGGTCGGTTTCGTCGTACTGCACGCAGTAGTCGCGGTCCGGGCACGGTTGGCTGAGCTGGAAGCGGTAGGCGTTGCCTTTGATGCCGTGCTCTTCGAGGATCAGCGCGATGATTTTCGGCGCCGACATCTGCTGGTAAATGCGCTGGTTGGTGCGGTGATGCAGGTATTGCAGGTGCGGCACCAGGGAGATTTTGTAGCGGGTCAGGCGTTTGCCGGCATCGCCTTGGGCGACGCGGTAGATCTGGCCGTGGATGCCGGAGCCTTGTGGATCAAACGCGAGGAACGCTTGCTTGTGCAGCAGCTGTTCCAGGTCCAGATCAGGGTTTTCGCTGACCAGTTCGAGGTCGAAGCGATACGGCTGGCTGATGCCTTCGGTGCCGGTGAACGACAGCACTTGCAGGTCGCCCACATAGTCTTCGACGGTCAGGCTGAAGTGGGTTTCGTTAGCGAGGTTGAACATTGCTTGCTCCCTGTTCGGTGGTCATCCGTTACGCCCGAATTCGCAGGCGTTGCAGCAAAGACGAAGTGGCGCCCAGGGCGTCACGCAATTGGGCGGCGGTGATGGTGCGCTTGGCCGCATCGAAAGCCAGCGCCGTTCGCAGGGCTGGCCAGCAGTGTTTGGGCAGGTTGCGCGGCGGGTGCAGCTCGCGCTCGAGCTCGCCGTCGCGGGCCTCAGTCGAGGGCAAGCGGCGGAACGGGTGTTTGCCACCGGCCAGTTCGTAGATCACGCAGGCCACGCCGTACACATCGGCGCTGGCGGTCAGCGGTTGGCCTTCAAGCAGTTCCGGCGCGGCGTAGCCGGGGGTCCAGGCGTTGAAGCGGTCGCGGCTCAGGTGCGGCAGGCCGGGGAGGATGCCTTCCACGGCCTGGCCGAGGCCGAAGTCGAACAGGCGCACGCCTTCTTCGCTGAGCATCACGTTGCTCGGTTTCATGTCGCCGTGCAGCACGCCGCGCGAGTGGGCGTAAGCCAGCGCGTCGAGCAGAGGCAGCGCAATATCGCGCAGTTCTTTCCACGGCAGGCCCAGGGGCCGCTCGCAGAGTAATTTGTCCAGGGTCAGCCCACGCATGAGTTCCATGGTGATGAAGGCGCGTTGGCAGTCGGTGTCCACTTCAAAGCTGTGCAAACGCAGCACGTTGTCGTGGCGCAGGCGTCGGGTCAGGGCGAACTCGCTGTAGAGCAAGGCGCTGGCGTCCGGCGACTCGGCAAATTCTTCGCTGAGGATTTTCAGCGCGATGTAAGGGTCGGGATTGCCAAACTGTTCGCTCAGCAAATCCCGTGCGCGGTAGACCGCACCCATGCCGCCAGCCCCGAGCAGGCGCTCGATGCGGTAACGGCCTGCCAACACGTCGGGCATTTCGCCGAGGCTGGGCTTGGTCGGCGCCAGCGAAGGCTCTGCCGTATGCGGCTTTCCGTTTAGAGGCGGGGCAAACGCAAAGTAAGTCAGGTTACTGGCCTGCTCTTCGCTCACCAGCAGGTCGTCGAGCGGCGACATGAGTTGGGTCATTGGCGGATCACCACGGCCGTCAGGTTGTCCCGCGCCGAGCCACGTAGAGCGCCGTCGAACAGACGCTCCAGCGCAACGTGCGGCGCGGTCAGGCTCAGGGCGTTGCCCAAGGCGTCGCTGCTCAGCCCGTTGTACAAACCATCGCTGCACAACAGAAACGCATCGCCGGGATAAACCTCGAGTTCGAGCACATCCAGGGTCAGCTGCTCGGCCGCCCCGACCGCACGGGTCAGGGCATGGGCGGCAGGATGAGCCTTGGCGTCTTCGATGCTCATGTTTTGCTCGTCGATGAGTTGCTGTTGCAGCGAATGGTCCTTGGACAGCTGATACAACCGCTGGCCGCGCCACAGATAGCAACGGCTGTCGCCGGCCCAGATGCAGGCCGCGCGATTGCCGTCCACCAGCAGCGCCACCACGGTGCTGCCCATGATGCTGTCGTGGCGCCCGGCGGTGACGGTCAACTCCTGGCCCAAACGGCGATTGAGCCAGTGCAGGCACTGGCGAATACCTTTGAGTCGTTCGTCGAAGTCGTCCTGCATCGGCAATTCCGCCAGGCTGGCGACGATCAACTGGCTGGCGATGTCGCCACCCTGATGACCGCCCATGCCGTCCGCGACCACCCACAGCCCCTGCTGTGGGCAGTCGAGAAAGGCATCTTCGTTGCGCGCCCGAACCTTGCCGGCGTCGGTCCGCGCAGCGCTGCGCCAGGGACTGGCAACCAGCATCAGAGCTGCACCGGCATACGGAAAGTGCGCAGCACGCCCATGTCGAACGGGTTCGGCGTGCGCTGGCTGCTGAGCAGGTAGTTGGCGCGCAGGCCGCCAACATCAGCCTTCAACACCAGCACGTCGCGACCGCTCAGGTACTCGGTCTGCATCAGGTCGAGCAGACGGAACAGCGACCACGGGCCGGTGTTCTTCTCGATGCCGATCGGGCGGCCGGCCATTCTGTCGAGGACCAGGCTGGTGCGACCGTCTTCAGCATCGGTCGGCCATTTGAACGACACCGGCACGATCGGGCCGTGGCGGTATTCGATGGTCTTGTCGCCAAACTTGAACTCGGAACGACTGACGGCCGGGTCGAGGGTGTACGGCTCCAGTTTGAACTGCACTTGCGGCTCGGCCGGGTTGATCGAGAAGAAGCTCTGGCGGATCACTTGTGCCGCCGCCATCTGGTCGAGGTAGACCCTGGAAATCGGCAGGCTGTGACCGTCGATGCTGCGCAGGCGGTAGTTGCCCGGATCGCCGCTCACAAACGGACGCATGTAGGTGTCGAAGAAGCGATCGTTGATGCCCTGGGCCTTGAAGAACTCGCGGAAGTCGCTGATCGCCACGTCGCTGGTGCTATGGGCGCTGAACGGATAACGCTTGTTGATCGCCTTGCCATAGAAGCTGTACAGCTCGCTCTGATAACGCTGGTTCAGGTACTGGTAGGAGTCGTTGAGCACCAGACGCCAAGTGTCTTCGGCCAGCACGTTGAACCACACGCTGACCGGGCGCGGCAGACGATTCGAGGCATTGCGCAAGTTACTCAGCGCATCACGCTGCCCGCTCATGCGGGTCTTGGCCATTTCGAACGCGGCTTGCTCTGGGGAACTGGCACGCGCCAGGCTCGCCAGTTGCATTTGCAGGTCGTTGAGCGCCGCGAGCGCCGGGGTCAAATCAGCGGCCGGGCCGTTGTTGTCGTCCAGCAGACGGTGTAGCGGTTCGAAGCGACGCTGCAGGGATTTCTTCGCGGTGTCGGGCAGCTGCTTTGTAATTTGAGCGGTCATGTCGGCGGCTTTATCAGCCGCGGCAGCTGCCAATTTTCCGAGCTTGCCGCCCAGTTTCTCAGCCGCATCTGCCGCTTCGTCAGCACTGTCGGCCACCACCGAGAAGCGAGTGTTCTCGCGTACTTCCACCAGCAGTTGCAGCACTGGGGAATTGGCCGAAGTCAGGCCCGCCAGTTGCTCGGCGCCCTCGCCCGCGTCGTTGATCGGTGGCAAAGCCACCTGGCCGACCGCTTCACTCCAGAAGTTGGCGTAGTCGCGGAAGTACAGTTGCTCCAGTTCGACCATCAGTCGACGCAAGTCCATGCCGCTGATGCCCGCGCCTTCGCCTAGCACCCAGTTGTCACGCAGGATGTCAGTAACCAGCGCCGAACCCTGGACCGAGAAATACTGCTGATAACCCTGTTGGGTGTAGAACCCCGGGATCACATAATCGGTGCCGACAAACAGCGAACCTTGTGGGCCGAGGTGTTGGCTGAGACGGTATTCCGGCAGATTGCGAGCCTGCTCGCGCAGCATCCGGTAAACCACGTTGGCCAGCGATTCGCTGCGCAAGACCTGACGTGCCTGAGCCACCAATTGATCGTTCAGCGGGTAGATAAACGGCTGCTGAAGCAAACGCTCGAAGTGCGTGTTCAAGCCGTTCTGCACGGCGGTGTTGCCGGCGTAGCGCTGGGACCATTCGGTGGCGACCCAATCCTTGAGCCACGGGCCGTCGCGACGGTCTTTCATGTTCAGCATCAGGTACGCACGCAGGCTGTTAAGCAGGCGTTCGCGGTCGCGCATGTTGGCGCGGATCTGCCCTTCCAGCAGCGTCGCGACCTTCGGCAGCAGTTGCGCTTCGAGCTCACGCTCGTAGGCGTTCTTGACCACTGGGTTGACGTCTTCGCCTTGGTACAGGCCGCCGCGCTCGTGGTAACTCACGTCGCCTTTTTTCGGGAAGACCTGAGTCGCCGCATAGGCGGTGTCGAGCGGTTTTAGCACGGCCATGGAATCATCGCGCGCCGTCAGGGCCGACCGTTGTTGCGTCCAGTGGGTGGCGAGGTTGCGCAGGTTTTCCAGACGCTCGTAGTTGGCCGAGAAACCGCCCGCCCACAGCATGCCGAACAGCCCCAGTGCCGCCAGCGCGCCCACGTACAAAGCACGCTGGCCCCAATGGATGCGGCTGCGTTCGCGCTTGTCCAGACCGGCCAGATCGGCCTCGGGGAAAATCACTCGGCTGAGCACATGGTGAATGAAGCGCGAACGGCCGCTGCGCAGGGTCGGCAGCATGCCGCTATTCACGCCTACGTTGGCGCCAATAGCAGCTGCAGTCGCGTCCATTTCCTGGGTCAAGTGCGGTGCGCTGGTCAAATAGAAACCGCGCAACTGACTGGCACGCTGGTAGCGGTTGCCGGTGAACGCTGTGTCGACGAACAGGCACAGACGCTCGCCGAGCTGCCCCAGCTGATGCGGGAAGTCGAGGATGCGGCCACGGCGCTGGGCGTTGCGCTCCTGGTGCATGCGCATGATCACTTGGCTGTTGAGGCGATGCAGCAGCTCTTCGAACTCGGCGCGTAGCACGGCGACATCGGCGCCGCTCTGCTCTTTGCGAAAGCTGGTGCCGAGCACCTGATCGCTTTCTTCGCGGGTCAGTTGATCGAAGAACTCGTCGAAACCGAGCAGCTTGTCGGCCTTGCTCAGCACCAGGTAAACCGGCACATCGACGTGGAGTTTTTGATGCACGTCCTGCAAGCGCGCACGTACCTGATCGGCCAGGGGCTCGAGGTCTTTCTCGTCGGGGCACAGCAGGGTCTCCACTGGAATGGTCACCAGCACGCCATTCAACGGACGGTTGCGGCGACGCTTGCGCAGCAGATCGAGCAAGGTGCTCCAAGCGCCGCCATCGACTCCGGCATCCGGCTGGGTCAGGTAGCGCCCGGCGGTATCGATCAGCACACCGTGGTCGGCGAAGTACCAGTCGCAATGACGGGTGCCGCGGGTGTCGCGGGTCAGTTTGCGCTCGATCTTGTTGATCGGAAACTCAAGGCCCGAAAAGTCCAGCAGGCTGGTCTTGCCGCTGCCCTGCGGGCCGATCAGCAAGTACCACGGCAAATCACTGCGCCAGCGCTCGCTGCGACCGCGGTACAGGCTCGAGGTCTTCAGGGTCTTCAGCGCATCCTTGAAGCGTACGCGAAGTTCTTTCTGCTCTTCGTCGATCAACTCTTCACGGCGGATACGATCCTGACCGTCTTCGGTGTCTTCGATGGCTTTCTTGCGTACACCGGCCCGCCAGCTGACGAAGACCATGGTCAGGCCCCAGATCAGGAACAGCACGCTGATGGTGAGCAAGCGCGAGGTCGAGCCTTCCCAGAACTTGTAGTCATCCACCGCCAGCAGCGGCCCGACGAACCACACCAGCAGCGCGACAAACAACACCACCAGCAAGGTCCAGACCCAGGTCTTGCGCAGAAATGCGCCGACTTTCTTGAAAAACTTTTTCATTACACGTCCCTGTTTACGGCTGCGACAGCGGCTGGACCGCGGCCGGATCTAGCGGCTGAAAAGGTTGCAGAACGGTTTCGCGTTGCTCGCCCAAGACCCAGGCGAAACCCGAATACATCACCACCAGGCAGACGAAAGTGAACAGCACCACCATCCATGCCGGCACGATGCGCACCAGGCTGCGACGCTGATCGTTCAGGCCTTCCCAGTGCGGCGACAGCTCGCGCGGCACGTCGCCACGCAGTTGACGGATCTGCCGGTACAAAGCGTCGCGGATGCCATCGAGTTCAAGCATGCCGCGTGCTTGTACGCGGTACTTGCCTTCGAAACCAAGGGACAGGCACAGGTACATCAACTCCAGCATCGGCAGGTGCTTGACCGGGTTTTTCGACAGGCTATCCAGCAGCTGGAAGAACTTCTCGCCGCCGGAGGTTTCGTTGTGGATGCTGCTGAGCAGGCTCATCTGCGACCACTGGCTTTCGTTGCCCCACGGCGTGGTCACGATGGCTTCATCGACCACAGTGCACAGCACGTAACTGGCGACCATCACCTGACTATTTTCAGCGCCGTTGTGCAGTGCGCGCGCGTCAAACAGTTTGAGCCGGGCGGTCAGTCGTTCGTTGAGCGCGACCATGTCTTGACGGATGTCGCTGTGCTTGAGTCGTACCACTTCCGACAACAAATCGGAGGCCGCCGCCACCAGCGAATTGAGGCTGATGTTGAACGCTTCGGCCGGGCGCAGACGCGCGGCGTAGATCATGCGTTCTTCGAGCTGTTCGAAACGCGGCGGTGCGGCGAAATCAGTCAGCGGACTTTGCGCCGGGCCGTGGCCCTGGCGGTCGAGCAAGACGGTTTTATCGTCCTGATGGTGTTCCATGTTCTTGATCATGTCGGTCAGTTCCTGATGGCCCAGAATTTCAGCTCAAGCTCGGCAAATTCGCCGGAGACATGGAACGCGAAGCCTCCCGAGTGCTCCAGTTCTGCCAGATCTGCGGAACTGAGTTCGAGGATGAAATAGGTTTTGTTGGAGTGGAACGCGATCTGCCGAGGGGCCACCGGCAACGGTTTGACCTTGATGCCCGGCAGATGCAGGTTGACCAGATGGCGGATGCGTTCCACCGGGCCGACTTTGAGGTGCCCCGGCAGACGGTGGCGCAGTTCTTCGGAGTCGCAGTTGGCACTGGCTGCCAGCACGAACGACGCGGAGCCCAGCAGTTTGTGGTCGTGCAACGGCGAGACGATGATCCCGTACTGACGCTCCTGCAGAATCAGTTCGATGGCGTGCTGTTCCAGCACCATCGACAGCACCTGACGGATCGCTTCCATCAGCTTGCGAAAGCTCGCGCCCTGATCGCTGTGCTGGTAACGGCTGTCCAGACGCGGGCGTTTGCTGTCGCTGGAGAAGGTCGCCAGATCACCGAGCATGGTCAGCAACGTGCGGTACAACTCTTCCGGATGAACCTGTTCCAGACCGAGGTAGTGACGCAGTAGCAGTTCGGTGCGGTTGATCAGTTGCAGCATCATGAAGTCGCCGACTTCCGCGCCGCCGACCTTGCCGTTGGAACAGATGCGGTCGGCGATGGTGTCACCCCGGTGACCGAGCATGCTGATCACTTCTTTGAGGCACGACAGCAGGTAGCTGGAGGCATGCGCCTGAAGGTAGGTCGGCACGAAGTCCGGATCGAGGCTGATCACGCCGTCGGGCGTGGTGTCGAGCACGTCGCAGATCTTCAGCTTCACGTAGGCCTGATCGGTCTGCTGCTCGCCGAGCAACAGCTTGAAGTCCGGGCGACCGCAGCGCACCTGGCTAGCGGAATCATCACCGGCGTTGGAGTCGGCGACTTCGGCTTCGTACGCGGTATAGCGCGCCAGCACGTCAGATTGCTCGGGACGGCGCGACTCGATGTGGTTACCGGTCACCAGCGGCAGAGCCAGGTAGATCGGCGTGTTGCCGGTGTTCGGCGGTACGTCCAGCGCCAGCGGCTCGGTGTTGCCGCCGAGTTCGAACAGGCTGCCGTCCGGCAGAATCCCCGAGGCCTGGCTGACCACCAGTTTGCCCATGTTGAGGAACTGCAAGTCGATGTCCAGGTTGAGGAAGCCCCAGGTGTAACTGCCCAGCAACTGGGTGCGGGTCTTCATCTGGTGATCGTAGTAACGATCGTTGTGCTGGAAGTGCTGCGGCCGCAGCAGCATGCCTTCCTGCCAAATGACTTTATGGGTATTCATGATCAGTCATCCGCCTTGGCGAGCGCTTCGTGGCTGTTGCGGATGCCGGCTTGATCCAGCGTCAGGTCGGCGTCGGTGACGTCCATCGGGGTGATTTGCACGGTGTAGCGCCATTTGGTTTCCGGCAGGTCGCGGTAGGCGGCGAGCACGCCAACGTAGCGGCTGCCCTCTTCCACGCTGAGTTTCAGTTCAATGGTTTCGCCCGGACGCAGTTCGAGTTCTTCGCTGGCCACCAGGTCCGGGGCCAGGGATTCCTTGGCGCGTTCATACAGGCTGAAGAAGTCGGCGTTCTCGAAAGTCACCGGGTGCTTGAGCTCGAACAGGCGTACAACAATAGGCGACGGACGCCCGTTGAGGTCCGGGTTCAGCTGATCGCTGGCGGTCAGTTTGAGGTTGAGTTTGGTCACTTTCGAATACGGCGACAGCGACGAGCAACCGGCCAACAGCACCAGGGCTATGAGCGCCGTCAGCGTCTTGAAAAAAGCGGTCGAGCAGCGAGACATGCGCATCATCCTTGGTGGTCGGTGTGTAGGGTGGAAATCAGGCGAATCTGTTCTTCGTAGGCCTGAGCGAAGTCGCGGGCCAGCAGGCGCTCGCTCCAGTCATCGTCCTGACGCAGGGCCTGGTGATAACGCCCGTAGGCTCTCCAGCGACTGCCGGAGGTGGCGAGCAACGGTTTGTTGTCGCGCTCGAAACGCAGGGTCAATTGCTGTGGCGAGAAGTGCTCCAGCGTGCCGCGAACGGCGGCGCGGCTGGCGGTCAACAGCGCCACCTGATGCGCCTGCAAATCGCGGAATGCACGGGAGATCGCCTGTTCGGCCGGCAGTTGGCCCGGCTTGTTCGGCTGCAACAAAATGCCCAGCGCTTCACTGGCATCGACGGCGAATTTCAGCGGGTTCTTTTGAGAGCCTTGCACGGTGGTCTGGGCCAGACGCAGTTCGTTTTTCAGTTCGCTGCGGGTTCGCAGGCTCTGCTGCAAACCGCCGACGCTTTGCTTGAGCAAGCGTGCCGCGTTCAGCGCCAGGGCTTCGCGGGCGTCATGGTCGAGGCCTTTGAGGTCCACGCCCAGCGCGGCACCGAAATGCTCCCAGAAGCCTTCGCTCTGACGTTCGACCGCTTTCGGCGCTGGGGCCGGTGCGGGTTCGGCCGGGGCGTTGATCAGCACCGGGACCATCAGGCTTTCCATGTCGATACGCGCGTAGTCGGCGCGCTGACGGGTGTCTTCGATCGTGGTGCTCGGGGAGATCAATTCCTCGATTTCCGAATACACGCGCTCTTGCTGATCCAGTGCGTTCAGCGGGTCGAGATCGAGGAAGGCGTCATCCGGAATGATGCTGCCCGCCGCTTGCGGACGGCCGACTTCCACGTCGAAGGTCGCCGGGTCACGCACCAGCCGCGCACGGATCTCGAAATCACCCAGCACATAGACGCTGCCGTGCTCGATACGCATCGCTTCGCCCTTACGCAGGCGAGCGCCGCTTTCGCTGTTCTGGATACCGTTGCTGCTGGTATCGGTCAGGAAAAACGTGCCTTCGCGGTAGCTGATCAACGCGTGGTGGTTGGACAGATGCCGCTTGCGGTCCGGAATGATCCAGTCGCAATCCTCGCCCCGACCGATGACGCCACCGGCCTGCTTGAAGGTTTTCTGGCACAAATTCGTGGGCACGAATTGCTTGGTGTTGAGCATTTCGAAAACCAGTTCCATGGTGATACTCCTTGCGGTCACTTGCCGCGATTGACCGCCTGCGGATCACCCAATGGGCGATAGGTGTTGTCGTTGTATTTGTAATTGCCGCTACAGCCGCCGAGGCCGCATAGAACGACGAGGGTCAGCAGGACGGCTTGCCAGTGACGAACAGGCATCAGAGGGTCTCCATGGGTAGACAAAGCACACAGCGCCGACCTGTTCGGGCGGCACTATCGAAAGCGGATGAGATGGACTGGCAATGCGTGAGTTCAACCATCGAAATCACCCAAATTGATATTCAGGCGCCCGAGGCGGTACAGCAGTGTGCGGCGTGGCAGGCCGAGTTCGCGGGCGGCGAGGGTCTGGTTGCCGTCGTTTTTGCGCAGGCAATCGAGCAACAAACTGCGCTCGACCTGCTCCAGGCGTTCGCGCAGGTTCAGGCTGTTGTCTTCCGGCATGGCTTCCATGCGCAGGGAGAAATGCTCGGCCAGCAACTCGCCGCCCTCGCACAGCAATACCGCGCGTTCGACCAGGCCTTTGAGTTCGCGCACGTTGCCGGGGAAGGTATATCCGGACAGGTGATCAAGCGCAGCATCGGACCAACGCACCGCATCGCGCTGCAAGAACGAGCAGGCCTTGTCGGCGAAGTGCCGCGCCAGATCCAGGATGTCGCCCTCGCGCTGACGCAACGCCGGCAACTCGATCGGGAATTGCGCGAGGCGGTAGTACAAGTCCTCGCGGAACTTGCCTTCGCTGACCAGCACCGACAAATCCCGGTGCGTCGCGGCGATGATGCGCACGTCGATCTTGTGGGTGTCGTTGGAGCCCAGCGGGCGGATCTCGCCTTCCTGCAACACGCGCAGTAACTTGGCTTGCAGCGACAGCGGCATGTCGCCGATTTCATCGAGCAATAACGTGCCGCCATTGGCCGCATCGAACAGGCCGGCGCGGTCACGATCAGCGCCGGTGAAGGCGCCTTTACGGTAGCCGAACAGCTCGCTTTCCAGCAGGTTCTCGGGGAACGCCGCGCAGTTCTGCACAATGAACGCCTGGGAGCGTCGCGGGCCGCAGTCGTGAATGGCCCGGGCGACCACTTCCTTGCCGGTCCCGGTTTCGCCGAGCAATAACACCGTGTAAGGGCTGTGCAGGACTTTGCTGATCAGCGAATAGGTCTGGCGCATGGCCGAGCTTTTGCCGATCAAGCCGTAACCGCTGGCGCTCGGCACACTGACCGGCACTGGCCGTGAAATACCGATCGGCTGACGCAAACGTTGCAGCAAGTGCAGTTGGCCCAGCACAAACGAGCCCAGTTGACCGAGGGAATCGGCAAACCCTTGCAGGTCGATGTGCCGGCGACTGGCGCACAGCAGCAAGCCTTCGACCGCTTTCTGTTGATTGACCAGCGGCACGCACAGCAGCGACTGCCAAGGCGTGGCCTGTGGTGGCAGGAAACTGGTTTCGTGCAGACTGCCGCTCAACTCGCCGAGGCTCACCACGCGGTTCTGGCACAGGGCGAACTGCAGCAGTTGTTCACCGTTGTAATCCGCCGGCAGGCTCGCCGCTTCCCGGGGCTGCAGAATGCCGTTCAGGCATTCGGCGTTCATCCCCAGACTGGTGTGGGTCGCATCCAGCAGGTACAGCTGCGTCAGTTCGCAACCGCTGAGTTCGGCCAACCCGCGCACGAAGTCACCCAGCAGCGCAGCACCGTCCGCCGCCCGCGACAGGCTGGCGAACTGCGCCAGCAAGGCTTCGGCATAGACCAGCGGTTGCGGCACTTGAGTGAACATCACACCCACCTCAGGCGAACTCGCAGATCACACTGGCGTCGCCATCGAGCGTGGCGTGCACACGCTTGAGGCTTTCACCGGTGGCCATCGCGTCGAGCAAGCGGTCGGCCACCAGCGGCAGCACGTGCAGGTCGAGCAAATGGTCGATCAGGCGCGCGCCGCTGTCGCTTTGGGTGCAGCGCTCGGCCAGGTGATCGACGAGGTTCTGGCAGTAGGTGAAATCCAGCTGACGACGGTTCAAGCGCTCGCCCAAACGACCGAGTTTGATTTCGATCAGCTCGCGCAGCACCGGGCCGCCGACCGGGTAGTAAGGCACCACGCGCATGCGCGCCAGCAGCGCCGGTTTGAAGTGCTTGCTGAGGACCGGGCGAATGGTTTCTTCGAGCACTTCGGCGGTCGGCCGCGCACCGTTTTCGCAGAGTTCGCTAATGCGGTCGCTGCCAAGGTTCGAGGTCATCAGGATCAGCGTGTTGCGAAAATCGATCTCCCGACCTTCGCCATCGTTGGCTACACCTTTGTCGAAGATTTGGTAGAACAGGTTGAGCACGTCCGGGTCAGCCTTTTCGACTTCATCGAGCAGGACAACGGAGTACGGTTTCTGCCGCACGGCTTCGGTGAGCATGCCGCCCTCGCCATAACCGACGTAGCCCGGCGGCGCACCGATCAGGCGCGAAACGGTGTGTTTCTCCTGGAACTCGGACATGTTGATGGTGGTGATGAAACGATCACCGCCGTAGAGCAAATCAGCGAGGGCCAGCGCGGTTTCGGTTTTGCCGACGCCGCTCGGGCCGACCAGCAGGAACACGCCCACTGGCGCATCCGGTTTGTTCAGGCCGGCAGCGGTGGCGCGCATCGAACGGTCCAGTGCGTGAACGGCTTGTTCCTGACCACGGATGCGCGTGCGCAGGTCGGTGGCGAAGCTCGCGACCTTGGCGTTGTGCTCGCGGGCCAGTTGCGCCAATGGCACACCGGTCCAGGCGCTGATCACTTCAGCGACCAGACGCGGGCAGACTTCGAAGCTCACCAGGCGTTCTTTGACTTGCAATGCTGTCAGGGTTTTGTGCGTGTCGTTGAGCCGGGCTTCCAGGGCTTCGACGCTTTGCGCTTCGTCGACCGGAAGGGTTTCGATCACGGTGCCTTCAGCGTCTTCCTCAACCGTGACGGTTCGTTCGACGGCAGCGGCCTCGCGGGCCTTGGCCAGCTGCTGACGCAGGTCCAGCAAGCATTCGGCGAGTTCTTTCTGTTCGGTCCACAGGGTTTCCAGCGCGCCCCTTTCGTCTTCGGCTTCATCCAGACGCGCTTCCAACGCGTCCAGCGCTTCGTGATCGATCAGCAAACCCGCTTCGGCATCACGGCGCAGGGCCTGACGCTGACGGCCACCTTCGGCCAGTTCGCCACGCAGGCGTTCAAGGCTTTCCGGCGCGGCAGCGAGGCTGATGCGAACGCGGGCGCACGCGGTGTCGAGCACGTCGACGGCTTTGTCTGGCAGCTGCCGGCCAGCCAAGTAGCGAGCAGACAACTCGGCCGCCGCAACCACCGCGTCGTCGCGCAGGTAGATACCGTGGCTCTTCTCGTAGACCTGAGCCAGGCCACGGAGGATGGTCACCGCTTCGCTGACAGTCGGTTCGTGCAGTTGCACCGGTTGGAAACGACGGGCCAGCGCCGGGTCTTTCTCGAAGTATTTTTTGTACTCCGCCCAAGTGGTCGCCGCGATGGTGCGCAACTCGCCGCGAGCCAGCGCCGGTTTCAGCAGGTTGGCCGCGTCGGAACCGCCGGCATTACCGCCCGCGCCGATCAGGGTGTGGGCTTCGTCGATGAACAGGATGATCGGTTTCGGCGAGGCTTTGACTTCGTCGATCACGCCTTTGAGGCGACGTTCAAACTCACCTTTGACGCTGGCGCCGGCCTGCAACAAGCCCATGTCCAGCGACAGCAACTCGACGCCTTTCAACACTTGCGGCACTTCACCGGCAGCAATGCGCGAGGCCAGGCCTTCGACGATCGCGGTTTTACCGACGCCGGCCTCACCGACCACAATCGGGTTGTTCTTGCGGCGACGGGCGAGGATGTCGACCATCTGCCGGACCGCGCCATCGCGGCACAGTACCGGGTCGAGTTTGCCGTCGCGGGCCTGTTGGGTCAGGTTGTGGGTGAAGCGCTGCAACAGCGATTCTCCCGGCACGGCGGGTTTACCGGTGGCCGGTTGTTCTTTCTGCGACAGGGCGAACTCTTTCAGGCGATCAATGTTCAACTTGGCCAGCAACGACTGGTAGCGGCTACCGGCGTAGCGCATCGGGTTGCGCAGCAGGGCGAGGATCAGCGCGGCCTGTTCGACCTGAGTCTGGCCCAGTTCGAGGTTGGCCACCAGCAAGGCATCTTGCAGCCACTGCACCAGCTCCGGGGCAAACACCGGATTGCGCGAGGCGCTGTGCTCGACCCGCGATTGCAGGGCGGCGCTCAGCTCACCGGCATCCACTTCGGCATCTTGCAGCGCGCGTGCGAGCAGGCCTTGCGGGCGCTCCAGCAGGCCCAGCAGCAAGTCTTCGACGAGGATCTTGCTGCCGCCACGGGCGACGCAGCGTTCGGCAGAACTTTCCAGGTCACGACGGGTTTCGGCGTCCAGCGCCTGGATAAGCTGTTGCAGGTCTACGTTGATCATTGGTCATCTGTCCTTAATGAATTTTGCTGCCCAGGGTTACCACGCCGTCCGCTTTTTCGCGGCCCAGCCAACTGGTCCACCCCAGCCGACAGGCGTTCTGCTCACCGATGCGCAGTTCGCGGATTTCTTCGTGGCGCAACACCAGGCGAATGTCGTAATCGAGCGGGTCACGCAGGGTGAAGCGCACCAGCGCGCACAACGGCTGGTAGCCGAAACCGATCGGCAGGAATTCGTGAAAGCGTTGCCAGTCGAGTTCGCGGATGTGAATGCGGAATTTGCCGCTGCGGTCGCGCACGTGTTCGCCCAGCACCAGGTCATCGCCGAGCAGGCTGTTGGCGCGGCCCAAACGATTGCGCTGCTCGTCGAGGATTTCCACACGGCGCTCGATGCATTGCTCGATAGTCAGTTCGGCGTGCTTGAAGTAGTAACGCAGCACGGCTTCGATCAGGGCCGCCGAGTGCGCCCGCAAGCTGAGCAAGCCGAGGTATGGCAGAAGGCGTTTCCAGTTCAGCTCCCCGGCCTTGCGGATCTCTTCGCCGCCCAGGCCAATCAACGCGAACAGTTGCGAAGAGAACGGGTCGAGCGCGCCGCTCTCGAAGCTCGCGCGGTAGCGGTATTTGCGCCAGATCGGCAGCATCAGCCGTTGCAGGCGATGGTGAAACAGGTCGAGGAAGTTGCGGGTCGGGTTGCCGTCTTCGCTGTCGCCCAGGGCCTGTTCACCATAGAACGCCGGCAGCGGCGAACCGGAACCGACCAGGCCGATCAGGTTGAAACGCAGGCGGGCGCGCATCTGCCCGTGCTCGTGGAAAAACTCCACGCGATCGACATCGCTGCCAGGGAAACCCAGGCTCGGGTTGGCCTGGAATTCCAGCTGGTCGTACAGATCGTCCTGACTCAGGTGCGGGTGGGCCTCGCGCAGCCGGTCAACCACCAGCAGCACGGCCTGAAACAGCGAGTACTCGCGTATTCCCCGGGTCAGACCGCTTAAAGCAGCGGCTGAAGGCCCATACGTGGTGTCCATTGGTACACCTCTCCCTGTGTGCTTTTTACCCGCAGCTCGTGGTACGAATTGAGACTGGCGTAAAGCGCGAAAAACTCGTTAAGAACCGAAGCGAACACGAACAGGTCGCCCTCGCCGATGTAGCCTTGCGGGTCGATGGTCAGCTCGGTGCGCAACCCGCGCACCGGCAAGCCGCGATGCAAGCGGTCGACGTGTTGGTGTTTGATCGATTTGAGCCCGCCGAGCAGGCGTTTGCTGACCTTCGCCGCATGCTGGTCGTAGTAGCGCGGCAGGTCGTAGGTTTCGAGAATCACCTTCAACGCATTGACGTCGGCCAGAGACAGGTAGTTAAGCGACATGTTGCTGATCAGCTTCCACAGGAAGTCGTTGTTCAGCGGTGGCGCATAGCTGGGGGTGGCCGGGGTGATGTTGCGAAAAGTGAGGAACTCCGGAGTCTCTTCGCAGGCCCGACTGATGTCGCCGAGCTTGAGCTTGCGCGGCAGGTTCTGATTGGTGCACATCAGTTCGATCGACAGGGTTTCGTGGGCTTCGGTGTGACGAATGCCGAAGCTCAGGTAGGTGTCGAGGCCGTCGTGCAACAGCGACGAGCGCTGGCGAATGCTGTAATGCGGGCGGCTGTTGGGCACGTCGAAACTCGGGTCGTGCTCGAAGGATTCGAACGGCACGTACTCCTGATAACCGAGGCCGCCGGGCTTCCATCCCGTGACGCTTTCCACCGAAAACACACCGCAATTTTCCAGGTCGTATTCGGCGGGCAGCAGCAGGTATTCGTCCTGTTTGCCGTCGAGGCGAATCGGCAGCGCATCGTGCTTGAACAGGTTGACGATGGGCGTGCAATACAGCTTCACGTTGTCCAGGGTCGGACGCATGCGCAGGATGCCGCTCTTGCGAATATCGAAGCGCAACTCCAGGCCGCGCATCTGCTTGAGGGTGTCTTCCGGCAGCGCCTTGAGAATGTCCAGACCGTTGACGTCGACGAACAGGAACTTGTCCTGGAAGGCGAAATATTCTTGCAGGTAGCGATAGCCGCGGAAGGTGTTCAGCGGGTACGGGATCAACGCTTCTTCTTCGGCAAACCCCACCGGCTGCACACGGTCGCCGGGCAGCTTGAACGCCATCGGTTTACCGCTGACACCGTTGATGGGTTTGCCGGCGCCATCCAGCGGGATCAGCTCGATGCCTTCCAGATTGCGCAACAGACTGAGGTACAGCATCTGGCTGATGTAGCGCTCGCCAGCGAAGTGCAGACGCAAGCGACTCAATTCCAGCTCACCGAGATGACCGTCGGCGCTCATCTCCAGGCGCAGGCTCAACAGCGAACCGTCGCCTTTCACCGAATACGTCAGCGCGGCCAGATCCAGTGCCTGGACTTCCGTCGGGTAGCAGGTGCGGAAACGGCAATGCACGTCTTCGATGGGCACGCTTTCAATCGGCGTATCACGCTCGACCTTCAGCGCCGGGCCGGAACGCTTGAGCGGGTCGAACTGCAAAATGCTGAACGCTGGCAGTGGCCGCATGTAGTTGGGCCACAGCAGCTGCATCAGCGAGTGGCTGAGTTCTGGCAGTTCGTCATCCAGCTTTTGGCGCAGGCGCCCGGTCAGGAATGCAAAACCTTCCAGCAACCGCTCCACGTCCGGATCCCGCCCGGCCTGGCCGAGGAAAGGCGCCAACGCCGGGCTACGCTCGGCGAATCGACGACCTAACTGGCGAAGTGCGGTGAGTTCGCTTTGGTAGTAGTGGTTAAAGGACACGGGGTACCTGCGTGGTAGTGGAACTCATGAAAAATTTGTCCTGTAGAGCGCGACTGTCAGCCCGAAAATCACGTAGAACTTTTAGAACACGCCTTTTTCGCAAAACATAATTACGACATCGGCCCATTTGAAAAAAATTTCGGCAGTAAAAACAACACCAACACACTGACCACCCACAGCCCCAGAAAATAATAGTTATTCGACATTTTGCAGATAGCCCATCCTTTAACTACCCCATAACCAATAGCGAACTGCAACAGCAAGAATGAAACAATCCCCATAGGAACGGAAAACCAATAGCTATAAGGTTCAGAAAAACCAAAACGGATAACCACATAAGCTTCAAGCAATGCAAAGGGTAAAATCAGCAAAAGCGCAAGAACGATCATTGCCTTAACTTTTTTCGCACTGTTCATCAACGCAAACCACCGGCATAAAGTGACTTTGCTAATTCGAGCCGACGTTGTTCACCTGAAACCCCATCAATACCATAGTAAAAATGCCCAACACCTTCTCCGCGGCTACCGGACTCATTCATCTGCATAAAAAGCAAAGGGGCGTGTGCAGCCAGTTCGGCAAACGACATTCCCGCATGAATCGGGTCACCATGGGGTTTCAGGTCAAGGACGACAACGTTTTTTATAAACGCGTGCTGTTTTACATCTGCTAGCATTTCTTCTGAAATTGGCGAACCTATCAAAACCAAATAGTCAACCACTTGCCCCTTGTCTGCATAATAAAGAGCCGATTGAGCAGCTACCAAAGAGCCAAATGAGTAACCTATTAGATTGAACTGTCCGCCAGCCGGAACAGTGCGACTGGCTCCCAACGCCTTCAAACTCCAATCTGCATCGATACTGTACGGTCCTGCATCAGATATGCCGTTTATTTTCTTGAGTCGATAGCGGTGCTTGTTAACTCCAGCAATCGCATCAGTATTTTGCCCTTCAGTATTACGTCCCACCACCGCGCCACTGATACCAACAATACGCAGTGATTTAACTTGATCATCAATATATCCACCGGTCATCCCGGCACCACCGAGATAAATAGTCAGACCTTCTTCCACCACGATATTTTTCGGCGTCCTATCCGCAGTAGCAGTACTGCTAGTTGAAGCAACCTTTTTAAATATCCCTGTTGATGTTTCCAATACGTCAGTCGTCATTTGCATCAATCCTCTGACGCAACGTAGATGTCGACTTTTTCCGCACTACTGTGCCGCGCCACTCGATGAGTCAGGCCTGTATCACTGGTAACGCCTTCCTCTTGAAGACCATTTTCTCGGATCAAGAGATATCGACGGTTTGCCATAGGCGCTCCGCTTTTGTCCGTCAGGACAAACTGCTCATCAAACCCAGGAAGAATCAAAGGCAACGGCGGAACAAACGGCACCGCCGAATGCGAGTTCCCAATAATCACCGTCCCGGAACCGGCAGTGACCTTGTTGCCATGACTCCCCACCGACCCCACGGTGGCTGCCGGTTTCCCGTTAATCAAAACCGTAGTCGCAAGGTCACCAACCAACGCACCACCACACGCCGAGGCATCGCCTTGGCGGGCGGCCGCGAGGCCGTCGAAGAACACGTCGCCGGAACCGGCTGCGATCGGGTTGGTGCCGTGGCCGAGGAGCGGGCAAGCGGTGGGGTCGGTGACACGTGCTGCGGGTTTGCCGGACATACGAATCTCCTTAGTTGACCTTCACTTGACCGCTGCCATCCAGGCGCGCGGCGAAACTGACCTGACGCTTGAAACCCTCAACTTCCAGCAGGCCTTCGATGCTGAAGGACAGGCGAAGCTGATCGTGGTCACGCGGCAGGGAGATGACACGCACGTTGCTCAGGCGTGGCTCGTAGGCTTCGATGAAATTTTCGATGGCCAGACGGGCCTGACTCAGGGAGTCGTGCAGGCTCAGACGCATGTCATTGAGATCGGGTAGTCCGTAGTCGGACAGCGTTTGCACGCTGCCCGCACGGGTGCTGAGCATCTTGGCCAGATGGGCAGCCACGGACGCCATGGCGGAGACCTCGCGGCTCCAGCCGACGCGTTTGTCCGCGTCGCCACCCAGGCGTTCGAAAAGGCTGCCGTATCCAGTCATGAATTAGCTCCGCTTACTCTTTGTCCAGCTTGCCAACCAGCGACAGGGTGAAATCGGCACCCATGTACTTGAAGTGAGGGCGCACGTTCAGGCTGACGCGGTACCAGCCAGGCTCGCCTTCAACATCGCTGACGATGATCTGGGCAGCGCGCAATGGACGACGGCCACGGACTTCGGCGCTCGGGTTTTCCTGGTCGGCCACGTATTGGCGGATCCACTTGTTGAGTTCCAGCTCGAGGTCGGTACGTTCTTTCCACGAACCGAGTTGCTCGCGCTGCAGCACTTTCAAGTAGTGAGCCAGGCGGTTGACGATCATCATGTACGGCAGTTGAGTACCGAGCTTGTAGTTCAGCTCTGCGGCCTTGCCTTCTGCGCTGACGCCGAAGGACTTCGGCTTCTGCACTGAGCTTGCGGAGAAGAACGCCGCGTTGTCGGAGCCTTTACGCATGGTCAGGGAGATGAAACCTTCCTCGGCCAGTTCGTATTCACGACGGTCGCTAACCAATACTTCGGTAGGAATCTTGGTTTCGATTTCGCCCATGCTTTCGAAGTGGTGCAACGGCAGGTCTTCCACCGCGCCACCGCTTTGCGGGCCGATGATGTTCGGGCACCAGCGGAATTTGGCGAAGCTGTCGGTCAGCTTGGTACCGAACGCGTAGGCAGTGTTGCCCCACAGGTAGTGCTCGTGGCTGTTGGCGACGGTCTCTTTGTACACGAACGATTTGACCGGGTTGTCTTCCGGATCGTACGGGTTACGCAGCAGGAAACGCGGCACGGTCAGGCCAACGTAACGGGAGTCTTCCGACTGGCGGAAGCTCTGCCATTTGGCGAATTGCGGGCCTTCGAAGTGATCTTTCAGATCCTTCAGGTCCGGCAGACCGGTGAAGCTTTCCAGGCCGAAAAATTTCGGGCCGGCTGCAGCGATGAACGGCGCGTGGGACATGCAGGCAACGCTGGACACGTACTGCATCAGTTTCACGTCCGGCGAGCTTGGGGACATGAAGTAGTTAGCGATGATCGCGCCCACCGGCTGACCACCGAACTGACCGTATTCAGCGGTGTAGATGTGCTTGTACAGGCCCGACTGCATCACTTCCGGCGAATCTTCGAAGTCGTCCAGCAAGTCGTCTTTGGAGACGTTGAGGATTTCGATCTTGATGTTTTCGCGGAAGTCGCTGCGGTCGACCAGCAACTGCAGACCACGCCACGACGATTCCAGAGACTGGAAATCAGGGTGGTGGAGGATTTCGTCCATCTGGCGGCTGAGCTTGGCATCGATCTCGGCGATCATGCGGTCAACCATGGCTTTCTTGACCGGCTCGCCGTTGTTCTGCGGCTTGAGCAGCTCTTCGATGAAGGCCGACACACCGCGTTTGGCGATGTCGTAGGCTTCGTCGTCCGGGGTCAGGCGGGTTTCGGCGATGATGCTGTCGAGAATGCTGTATTCGCCGTTCTCGTTGCTCTTTTGCTGTGCTGCGCTAGTGCTCATTGTTGGCTTCCTTGGCTGATGGGGGCTCAGACGTCTTGGGGCGCGGCGTTCAAGCCCAGCTCACCCAATACGCGACCGCGGGATTCGTCGTCGGCGAGCACGCCTTCGATGGCTTTGCGGAACGCAGGCGCATTACCCAGCGGGCCTTTGAGGGCCACCAGCGCGTCGCGCAGTTCCATCAGTTTTTTCAGCTCAGGCACTTGCTCGACCAGACTGGCCGGGTTGAAGTCCTTCATCGAGTTGACGCGCAGTTGCACGGCCAGTTCTTCAGTGTCGCTTTCTTCCTGAAGACGGTTCGGTACGCTCAGCGTCAGGCTCAGCTCTTGCTTGGCCAGCACTTCGTCAAAGGTCGTCCTGTCGATACTGATCGGCTTGCGATCTTCGACTTTGCGTTCGTCCTTGCGGTGGGTGTAGTCACCGATTGCCAGTAGTTTCAACGGCAGTTCGATCTCTTCCTGTGCACCACCGGTGGCAGGTTTGAACGTGACGTTGATGCGTTCCTTGGGGGCTACCGAGCCTTCTTTGGCCATGGCTTTTCTCCTTGCGGTTGTGGCCCTGGGGCCTATTCGAGTACCACTTCAAGATCGAGGTGGCACAGCCTGCGATAAATCTCTTCCTTGCGTTCACGTACGGCATGGTTCTGCGGTAACAACTCGCAGCAGCTATGCAGTAAATGCAGCACTTCCAGCGCAAGATCGGGCTCCCAGGCGTGCAGGCCTGAGTCCTGTAATGTTTGGTCGAGGGTTTCGAGTTGGGTCTTGGCCAGTTCGTATTTCTTGGCCATGAAGCACAGCCGCGCGAGGGCGAACTGCCAAAAGAAACGGACGCGCCCGCCCTGGGCGCTTTGCAGGCCTTGCTTGAGAATCTGCACGGCAGCCTTGAGGCCGTCCTTGCGCAGAACCGGCAGGACTTCTTCCAGGGCCAGTTCCCAGGCCGGCTGGGTGTCCGCGACTTCGACCTTGCGCGGCGCGCTGGCGGTTTGCAGGTGCGGCATGACGTTGGCGCTGATCCAGGCGCGGGTGGCCGGATCGGCGAACGGCGCGCCATCGTGGTAACACAATTCGATGATGCCGGGCAGGCGCTGAATCAACAGCGCGAAATGGATTTCCACCTCGCGCATGGCCATCTCGGCATTCAGGCCCTGAAGGCATTCCCAGACCATTCGTTGGCCGTCGAACCAGAACGGCGCCTTCGCGAGACTTGCCTCCAGTTCCACCAGCAGGTCGGCGTATTTGGCCTGATCGTAACGGTCTTGATAGGCCTTGAGCTTGTCCGCTGGCAAGCCGCGCAACGCGGTGATTTGCTCGGCATTACGCTCGGGAACAGCGTCGATGGGCAACCACAGCAGCGTGCGATTAAGGCGCAAGGCGCGCAGGTCAGTGGCCTTCTGCTTGAGCCACCAGGCACACAATGGACGCGCGCTTTCCTGCTGGGCGCGCAGGGCCTTGTGGGCTTCTTTTTCGTTGTCGATCGGTGCGCCGGGGGTTAACAGCTGCGTGGCGGCTTGTTTCACCTGAGCCACTGCAGCGCCTACTACGCCGGGCTCCGGCTGATTGTCGGCGGCGCGTTGCACCATGTTTTTCAGGCGGCGGGAGATCGGCAGCAACAGCGGCGCATCGTCGCCCAAGTGCGCGGTGCAGGCGGTATCGAGGCCTTCAAGGTGTTCGACCAGCCGCCGGAACATCGGCAACTGCTCTTTGATCGCGACGTTTTCGGTGAGCACCTGCTCAAGACGCGGCACCAGCCAACTGATGGCGGCGGAGCGCGTGCGGGCCTTGCTCGGGTGAATCTCGGCCCAGTGATTTTCTACCAAATGGTGCAGCAGACCGAGGCCGGCCAGCAGTCCCTGAAAGGATTCACGTTGGTACAGGGCCCAAGTCAACCACGCGCCGACCCGCAAATCCTTGGACTGGGTGCGCAGCAGGTTTTCGCTGTTTTCACGGATTTTCAGCCAGTCGATCTGACCGCTTTCGTGCATGGACGAGGCTTTCGCCAGCTCGCTTTCCAGGGCCTCGTATTCGCTCGAAAAACGAACGTCCTCGCCCGCGAAATTCTCTTTGGAAACAGAGACTTTTGCGAGTTCAAGGTAATGCGCGGAAAGTTTGCTTGAGTAGGACATCCATGGCCTTTATTCAGGATTACGGTCATACGCCCAATGAATATTTCAGCGGCGCGGGACAGTATCAAAGAGCTACGAAAAGTCTCATCCAATTGAGATCGTGCTCTTACAAAGTTGGCGCATCGTACTCACGATGATGGCCACTAGCAAGCACCCGATTAAACAACAAGACGAAGTGATGTTTATTGCCACAGGAGATTTCCCTATAGGTGTCAGGGTATCCCCTGATGTCGATTTAATATTTAACCCATCATCTGACACCTCTGAAACACCTGATTTAGAGCGGCCCGCCAAACCTGACGCAATCTTTTGGCTGCGAGCTTCCGTGGCAGGCGAACAGCATGCCAACAATTAGCAAGGATTAATGTAGGAGCATTCCGAAATGTTTCCGATATTTTTCAAAGAACGAGGCTAAACAATAGAGGCGCAAAAAAGTGCCATCGAATTGATGGCACTTTTTGTTTGAGTAGATGCTCAAATTGTTCACTACACCGTGTAATGGCAGGAACTTCGCTTGTAATTGCAATGCAATATTCTGAAATACGGAAGTTTCAGACGGCACTTCCGGCCGCGTCCTACATCACCCCGTTTAATGCGTTGTTAGCGTGCTAAACATTGACGCTTGCTCAGGCCGGGCAAGGCTCTGGCAACGTGACGTATGCCCTCTCAGCTCAAGGACGAGCTAAAAAAGCAAAAGGATAAGCGAATGCTCCCTCCATTAATGGCTGATGATCACGCCCCTCCCGACTACCACAGATACCTGCCTGCCGAGCTGCACGGGCAAGCGGACGCCTTTATCCGCTACTTGCGCGAGCTACCCGATAAGTCGACGGTCGAATGCCCGCATTGTGGTCATCAGCATTCCCTAACGGAGGCCCTTACGAACCCGCAACGCCCTTCTTGTCGCTGTGCAGTCTGCAGAAAAAGCTTTTACTGTCGGTCAAAAACCCCCTTTCCGAGTTGCGGGCATACGCATTTGTGGTCCGATTTCGGTCAGTACCTCTTGGCGGGCTGGACTTCGCCCAGTGCTGCGAAAGCGCTGGCCATTTCCTACGCCACCACTTGGCGCTGGATTAAACCTTGTCGTGCAGTCATGGCCGAAGAGTTCCCGACGTTGTACCACTGGTGGTCTGCGCGACAGGATCGAACCGACCTCACACCGCCGCCGCATATCGCAGCCCAGGCCCAGACATTCCTGAGTGTCCTGAAGCATTTACTGACGACACAACAAGCGGTTTGCTCGCGGTGTGACTCACTCCATATGCAGCGTGTCGATCAGCCGCGCCTTGGCTTTTACTGCTATGGCTGCTCAAGTACGTTGAGCCTGTCACAGGCCACGGAACTGTCACGAATGGGTCCTACGGAACACTGCCTGGATTTTGCTCAAGGGATGATCAATGGCGAAAGTGCGCCCGATTTGCAGCGTCGCACAGGGTTTTACACATCAGTCTGCGCGCAATGGCAACTGCGTTTTATGCGGATGATGGATCAGCAAGGGCACGCAGAGTTGATCCAGTGGATTACCTGGCAGCGTAGTCGTCGAGTTCAACAGCTGCAGGACATTGCGCGTCGAAGAGGGCAATTGCTGGCTGTGACTGGCACTCGTGATTGCACTGATGCGGAACGCCTGGCTGATCTGCCGACGGAATTGGGCAGGTAGAACGAGCGACATTTCAGTCAGCCGGTCTGGTAGGACGTTTAGTGTTCCGCTGCTTCGCTCGTTGAAGCAACATTTGGCAATACGGGAAGTTACGCACACGGCTTCGGGACTCTTCTTACATCATTTCCATCCGCGCGTTGTTAGCGTTCCTGGCTCCTGCGAATCGCTCGGACCAGGCTCGGTCGGGTGTCGCAATGTTTTTTCTTTCAGCTCAAGGATGAGCTAACAAAGCAAAAGGATAAGCGCATGTTCGCACCCGCTAATACCCCTCAATTCACCCTTGTGATCCCAACGGTTCGCAACGATTTCAAAGTGCTGGCATTTGAAGGCACTGAAACCATCAGCGCCTTGTATTCCATTAAGGTCGATCTGGTCAGCGAGGACCCGGATATCGATCTGGAGAGCCTGCTCAACCAACCTGCATTTTTGCAATTCGGCCTTAACGGCGAAGGCATTCATGGCCACATCGTAGAGGTGTCCGTGGGCGATCCTGGCAAGCGCCTGACCCGCTATAGCGTGAGCCTGGCACCGGCGCTGTACTGCTTGCAGTTCAGCCACGATCAGCGGATTTTCCAGGGCCAGACGGTGCCGCAAATCATCGCTCAGGTACTCGAGGGGCATGGCATCCAGGCCGATGCGTTTACCTTCCACGTCAAGACAGGTCCCAAGCGCGAATACTGCACGCAATACCGCGAAAATGATTTCGAGTTCGTCCGGCGCCTGTGCGCCGAGGACGGCATCGCGTGGCATCACCAGCATTCTCGGGAAGGCCATTTTCTGGTGTTCACCGACGACCAGACCTGCTTTCCCAAGCTGGGCGAAACGCCGTATCGGCAAGACTCCGGCATGGTGGCGGAGCATCCGGTGGTCAGTCAGTTATCCCTGGGTTTCAGCACCCGCCCCAGCATAGTCACCCGCCGCGACTACGACCTGAACCGCCCCAGTCGGTTGCTGGAAACTCGCTTTACCGCTGAGTTCAGTCCCGAGCTTGAAGACTATGGTTACCCGCTCTATTTGGAAAGTGAAAAACTCGGTAAACAACTGGCCCGACAGGCACTGGAACGGCACCGAGTCGATTATCAGTTGGCGGAAGGTGAAAGCGACCAGCCAACTCTGCGCAGTGGCCACTTTTTCGGGCTGAGGGAACACCCACACGAAACGTACAACGATCTATGGCTGCTGCTCAGTGTTACCCATTCTGGAAAGCAGCCTTCGGTGCTCGAAGAGTCAGTCACAAACTCCACCGAACCCGAGGACGGTTTTACCCAGGGCTACCAGAACAGCTTTAGCGCGATTCCGTGGGACGTGTTTTATCAGCCACCAATGCCGGCACCGAGGCCGATGCTGAACTGCCAGACCGCTCGCGTCACCGGACCTGTCGGTGAAGAGATCTACTGCGATGAATACGGTCGCGTCAAAATCGAACACCATTGGGACAGAGCTGAGTACAACAGCGAAAAAAGCAGTTGCTGGGTGCGGGTGGCGTCCGGCTGGGCGGGGGACAATTTTGGCACGGTGACCATTCCGCGTATTGGCATGGAAGTCCTCGTCACCTACCTCGAAGGCAATCCCGATAATCCGCTGATAACCGGCTGCCTGATCAACAAGGTCATGCCCGCGCCCTACCCCTTGCCCGAGAACAAAACCAAAACTGTGCTGCGCAGCCAAAGCTCCCCCAGCACAGGCGGTTACAACGAACTGTCGATTGAAGACCGCGCCGGGCAGGAGTTGATTTACCTGCGGGCGCAGCGGGATATGGAGCAGAAGGTCGTAAATGACAGTCGGCTGGAGGTAGGCCATGAGCGTCGCGTCACCATCAAGGGTGACCGTATTACGGTGCTGGGGGCTGAAGAGCACCTCACTGTGACGTCGGATCGAAAAATCCAGGTCAGCAGCAACGACTACCTGCATGTCTCTGGCGACAGCCACACAAGAGCCGATGAAACGCTGGTTGTCGAAGCCGGTGAGCACGTGCACATCAAAGCAGGCACACACCTTGTGATAGATGCGGGTGAGAGCCTTTCCATAAAGGTCGGCGGTCAGCACATCGTGCTCAACGCCGACGGTATTTTCAGTAGTAGCGCGATTGAGGTCGGCGGCTCTCCAAAGCCGGGTTCGGCGGCACATACGTTACTGCAGGGGGCAGCGGCGGGGTTGTTGGTATCTGTCGCACCTGAGCCGCCGCCATCAGAAGAAAATGAAACGGATGAGTTGGAGGAAGAGGAGGAAGAAGTCGAGGAAGAAGGGATTACTTTGCGGATCGGGGTGTTTTTTGATGGGACCGGGAATAACCGATCCAACAGTGAAATGGCGGCTGGATGTTATGCGCGGGATGTGAATCTGGTGGAGGAAGCTGAGGATATTCAGCGGTTTTGTCAGGCGCATGGGTATGACGGTTTGGGGAACACGCCGGATGATAGTTATGGGAATGACATCAGCAATGTGGCGAAGCTGTATGACCTCTACGCCGATGACCGATATCGGCAATTGGCTGCAGAGGAAACCATTGGCTACATTCCGGTTTATTTAGAAGGCATTGGTACTAGCAGTGGTGAAGGGGATTCACGTTTTTCACTAGCAACCGGCGTCGGTGCACACGGCGTATTGGCGCGGGTTGCGCAGAGTCCAGCGCTTATTCTTGAAAGGGCCGAGCAGTTCAAGCGATCTAATCCTGATCGAAAGGTTGAACGTGTCGAGTTCGACATCTTCGGTTTCAGTCGCGGTGCCGCAGCTGCAAGGCATTTTGCCAATGAAGTACAGAAAGGAGAAAAGAATCCATTGGCAGCGCTGCTACCAGCCGACGCGACGTTGTTTACCGAGGACTTTTCCTGGCGCACCAACACCGATGTCTCCATCAACTTTATCGGCATCTTCGACTCCGTTGCCGCTGTAGCCAACATGGCTGAAGGTGACTTTAGCGCCCACGACGCCAACAATCCCGGTGTCAACTTGTGTCTAGCGCCCGATGTGGCGAAAAAGGTCGTGCATTTGGTGGCGGGGGACGAGCGCCGTCATAACTTCTCACTCAACAGCGCCGGCGCTGCTGATATCAAGCTGCCCGGCGCCCACTCCGACCTGGGTGGTGGGTATCTGCCGAACCTCATTGAACGAGTTCTGCTTAGCAAGCCGCGCTGCAGCCGCGATATGGACCTTCACGTGCCTTCCACAGCGTCACCCGCCTATCGTTCGGCTGATCAGGAGCTAGGTCGCCTTCAGGATCAACTTAACCTGTATGGGCTTCCACTGGAGGTGCAAACCTGGACCGTGGAGGTAACCAACAACGCAAAAGGCGACAGGTCCAAGTCGAAAAATGTGTATGCAGCCGTGCGCAGCCAGCGAACTGTGCGCAATGATCTGGCGTTGGTTTACCTGCGAATCATGCGCGAGTTGGGGGCCAGGCACGACGTCCCGTTCAAGGTTATTGACGAAGAGGATCAAACATACGCACTACCGACAGAGCTGAAATCAATTGCCGAAAAACTCATGGCTTACGCGTTAGGCGCCACTCGCCAAATGAGCCTGAGCCTCGACGAAGAGGAGTTGCTCTACCGCCGCTACATCCATCTGTCTGCCAACTGGAATGCCGCCAAAGGCTGGAACAACAGCGATCTGAACATCGTGTTTATTGATCGACCTGCCGAAAACTATAAACGCGTGGTGCATCCCGATGCATAGGAGCTCACCCTTGCTTAAGTCCGGCTTTGCGTTGCTATTTGTGTTGTTGGGAGGATGTGCGTCTGTCGAGAGCAGATCACTACCTTATGACGCGTGGAGCCTTGATTTTTTTAACCCCGACTATATGGAGGTCTGGATTGAAACCGCTGACGTCTTGGACATCAATGACCATGTGTTCCGGGGTGCCGGTAGCGGAATCCCCTCGACTGGCTATCCCCGGGGGCTAAGTAAAGGCATTCCAGCTGTCTTCAAGGGCGATGCAAAGGGGTGGTTTGAAGATCCAACAGGAAAGGGGCGATATGTAACGGGGGCTGACCTGCCTCGTTTGGTCTATGTGCGCTGGCAGTCCATGGCCGAACCGCAGACCTACTGGGTCTACATCGAGATCCCCGAATCTGCGCGGGACACCATGCTCAAGGCTGAAAACGCTTATTGCGGTGCGGTAGGCAAATGGAAAACCGATTACCGAAAATTTTTGACTATCGGTTTGGCGCCAGGAGGAATCGCCAAAGTGTGGTTGGGTGGGGCTTGTCTTAAATCGACCGAAGTCACCCGAGTCCAAGGCAAGATCCATCCCAAAGGCCCCTACGGGGGCACGTCCAACGGGAAACATCGCCCGCTTGAAGAAGAGTCCAAAGCCTACATCGATAAATTCGGCATTCCCTATGGCTCCTGGTAACCCATGAACTATCACCAGAAACATCGACCGGAGGGACTTTCCATCCATAAGTCCGCATCTCTGTTTAAAGCAGGCTGTGCAGTAGCGCTGGTGCTCTTTTTAGGCGGATGCGCCAAAGACCATCGCAGATCATTACCGTATGACGATTGGAGTCTTAATTTTTTTAACCCCGACTATATGGAGGTCTGGATTGAAACCGCTGACGTCGTGGACATCAATGACCATGTGTTCCGGGGTGCCGGTCGCGGAATCCCTTCGACTGGCTATCCCCGAGGGCTTAGCAAAGGCATACCGGCTCACTTCAAGGGCGATGCGACGGGGTGGTATGAGCATCCGAAAGGAAAAGGTCGATTTGTAAGGGGAGCCGATCTGCCACGTTTAGTCTACGTACGCTGGCAGTCCATGGCCGAACCGCAGACTTATGAGGCGTACATCGAGATCCCCGAATCGGCGCGAAACACCATGCTTGAGGGTGAAAAAACCTTCTGCCGCGCAGACGGCAAATGGATAACGGATTACCGAGACATGCTGATAGTAGGCTTGGCGCCTGGAGGAGTCGCCAAGGTTTGGCTGGGCGGCCAATGCTTATTGTCGACTGAGGTCATCCGCGTCCAAGGCACGATAAATCCCAAAGGCCCCTACGGGGGCACGTCCAACGGAAAACATAGGCCCCTCTCAGAAGAGTCCAAAGCCTACATCGACAAGTTCGGCATTCCCTATGGCTCCTGGTAACCCATGAACTATCACCAAAAACTTCGACCGAAGGGACTTTCCATCCATAAGTCCGTATCTCTGTTTAAAGCAGGCTGTGCAATAGCGTTTGTGCTCATTTTGGGCGGATGCGCCAAAGACCATCACAGATCGTTACCTTACGACGCTTGGAGCCTGAATTTTTTTACGCCCGACTATATGGAAGCCTGGATCGAAACTGCGGATGTCGTTGATATCAATGAGCGGCTGTTCCGGGGTGCGGGCAGCGGCATACCCGCTATGGGGTATCCACGCGCGCTGAGCAAAGGCGTACCGTCTGAGTTCAGAGGTAAACCAGCGGGGTGGCGAGAAAATCCAGGAGGAAAGGGTCGGCATGTAACGGGCGCTGATCTGCCCCGTCTGGTGTACGTACGCTGGCAGTCTTTGGCCGAACCACAAACCTATGAAGCCTACATCGAGATTACTGAATCAGTCAGACAGTTAATGCGTAAACGCGAGGACGTATTTTGCGCATTTGACGGCAAGGTCATAACGGACTATCGAGAACTGCTGGTGGTGGGCTTGGCCCCTGGAGGTATTGCCAAAGTCTGGATAGAAGGATCCTGTCTGACGGCGATCGAGGTCACCCGTGTCCAAGGCACGATCAGCCCGGAAGGCCCATACAGGGGACAGTCAGGCGGTGCCTATTACCCCCTTTTGGAGGAGTCCAAAGCCTATATCGACAAATTCGGCATTCCCTATGGCAGTTGGTAGGAATGCCAACATTTCCGATGGTTAAACACCGCCCGACAGCGCCCGTTTAAAACGCCTCAAGGTTACGTCCTGCAAGCTACAACACCTTGCGCCGTTGCCTACGGCTACGCCAGAATCCGCCGGCTTGTGCGCCTTGGGGCCGGTCGGTAACTTGGTTCCCGTCACTGCCCATCAGTGATCGGGTTTAGTCGCCCGCTGGTAATTGAAGTTGCACAAGCTTCCGTCAGACAGGTATCTCTTACCTGCATTTGATGGTGGCTGTGCGCAGGGCACCTTCGGGTGCGCCGGCTTCTTCAATTCCCCGGTCCGACTAACCTGCGTACAGCTGCCACCCCTTCGTTTAGTCGGCGAAGTAGTGTCAGCATCACTCAAGGAATTGAAGATCATGTTCAAGGTCACACCCAACCCACCGGACACCGATCCGGTCTCCCCCTACAGCCCCGATTCAAACAAACTCAACGACGCCGCCGAGCGCACCCTCGACCACCACTTCCCGCCAGCCAAGCCGAAACCGCCAAAACGCAAAGGCCAACTCTTCAGCGTTTGCCCGGACATCAACACTGATGCGCTGCTCGCCAATGCCTCGGAAGACTCTCGGTCCATCAGCGCCATCGCCGCCGAACTCGCCGACGATGTGGAGGGCCCACAACGCTCCGTAGCCTTGGCGCTCAGCCGCATGGCCGACGGGGTGCATTTGTTGGTAGAACGAGCGCTGGATGACCTCGACGAGCCGGAAATGGCGGCGATTCTTGCCAGGAAACAGAGCAAAGTCAGCTAACTCACCAAGTAATAAGCAACCCCGATGGGGCTCTCCCAACCGGTCGGAGTTTTTCTCGTGAGGGTGCCCAGCACACAGCTGGAAGCACAAAACCAACACAGTTATCTTCCCTGTTTCCGGGACGCATGTAGGATGCGTCCGGTTTGGTGTCCTTGGGTTTGTAGTACCCCTCTACCTCGGTACTTTGCACAAGCACACTCAATGTTGAGCCGGTGCGGTACATCGTGCATGGAAGCGCGCCAATAAACAGGGAGTTCAATCAGATCATGTCTACTCGATACAATAAAAAATGGACCGTGTCCTTTGGGTGCTATTGGGTTGCCATGTTCACGCTCGTAGCCAGCGCCACTGTTCGGGCTGAAATGTGCAGCGGTCCTAACTGCAAATTAGCTAGTGGCCCCCTTGAGTACTCGGCAATAACTGGATTTTGGTTGATCTTCACAACGGTCGGGCCGCTTTTTTCGACGGCCGACGCCTCTGAAGATAGCTCTTCACAACACTACACCCAGGCCGTGAAAGACGATGCCGCAGCTTATGTCGCTACCGACGGCGATGTAGATGGGCCCATGCTTGAAGCTGCATGGCGCACGTACTTGAAGCAGCACCCTAAAAGTCAAGTAAGCAAGAAGAATTTTGCCCATATGGTACTGACTCACAGCGCGATCAATTCAAAGCCTCCTAACCACCCATAAAAAAATGGGCACCCAACCTCGTTGGCGTGCCCATTTTTTATCCCGCTTACCCGCTAGGCGGGCAGTCGGCGCGTGTTACGGATTAACGCTGTCTTTCAACGATTTGCCTGGCTTGAAGGCAACAGTGTTGCTGGCCTTGATTTTGACGGGCTCACCGGTTTGCGGGTTTTTGCCGGTGCGGGCACCGCGATGGCGTTGCAGGAAGGTACCGAAGCCCACCAGCGTGACGCTGTCCTTGCGATGCAGAGCGCCGGTGATTTCTTCGAGAACGGCGTTGAGAACGCGGTTGGCCTGCTCTTTGGTGAGGTCTGCTTTTTCAGCAATTGCAGCGGCGAGTTCTGGTTTACGCATTTAGTGAAGCCCCTTTGACGGTTTTTTGTTGTTATGTCCGTGCTGTTCTCGTTGGAACAGCGCCCAAGGTGCCGCAGATGCTCTACTCTGCGGCAGACGGGAATGAGGATGGCACGCACGGAAGAGCCGCGCCAGTATCGGCGCGTGCTTTGTAGGGACAAAAGCGGGGTGATTCCGACAGAACGACCGCTATTTACGCCAGCAGTGCCGGAAGCTCTTTGTTGAGGGCCAGTTTTTCCATGACGGCCGTGCCTGTCAGGGCATAACCGAGCAGTTTTCCGCTGGCATCGCGGCATAACACTTTGATGTCGGCGCCCTGCCCTTCGACCGTCCAGACGCCCTCGCTGCCCCGTGGTGGCGGTGATACCACCAACGGACACACCGGGGTTTTCACGGTGATTGGCATCGGGCCGTAGTTCACTGGCGTAGCGTTTCCAGCCAGAGTCTGGGCCAGCGCTCTTGCGCAGCTCATCAGTGGCATGACGTACAGCAAATTCAGTCCATCGACCTCGGCGCAATCGCCCAGCGCGTAGATATTGTCATGGGAGGTTTTCAAGTGACGGTCGACCACCACGCCACGATTGACTTGCACACCGGCCGCGGCCGCCAGATCGATACGCGGGCGCAGGCCAATGGCCGAGACCACGACGTCGCAAGGGATTACCTGTCCGTCGGACAGATGCGCTTCCAGGCCATCCGCCACGCGCTGCAAGCGATTGAGCACCGGCCCGAGGTGGAATCGGGCACCGAGGCTTTCCAGCCCGGCCTGGACGGCAGCCGCCGCTGCCGGGTGCAACAGGGTCGGCATGACCTGCTCGCACGGTGCAACCAGTTGCACCTCGTAGCCGCCCAGGCTCAGGTCATTGGCGAACTCGCAGCCAATCAGGCCGGCCCCGAGCAGTAAAACCCGACGCTTACCGGCCGCCGCTGCGCGAAAGCGCGCGTAGTCTTCCAGATCGTTGATCGGGAACACGCAATCCGACGCGTCGCCTTCGATTGGCACCCGCACGGTTTCCGCGCCCCAGGCCAGAATCAGGTCACGGTAAAACACCGCTTCCTCACCGATCCACAAGCGCTTGTGGCCCGGATCGATGCCACTGATGCGCGTGTGCGTGCGCACTTCGGCTTTCAACGTTTCGGCCATGGCGCCGGGTTCGGCCATGCTCAGGCCGTCGGCGTCTTTGTTTTTGCCGAAGCCGGTGGAAAGCATCGGCTTGGAGTAGGAGCGCCCGTCATCGGCGGTAATCAGGAGCAACGGGGTTTCGCTATCGAGCTTGCGAAACTCACGGGCCAGGTTGTAACCGGCCAGCCCGGTACCGACGATCACGACAGGTGCGTTCATTCCTTACTCCTCTAATTGTTTTAAGCAGCGATTTCGATCATTTCGAAATCCATCTTGCCCACGCCGCAGTCCGGGCACAGCCAGTCTTCCGGCACGTCTTGCCACAGTGTGCCCGGCGCAATGCCGTCGTCCGGCCAGCCGTCGGCTTCGTTATAGATCAGGCCACAGACCACACATTGCCACTTTTTCATTGGGTTCATCCTCAGGATTCAGGCGTATTGCCGGCGCGAACGGTCGATGGTTGCAGCGCTGCCGTCCGGCTCAGGGCGTTTTGTACTGATCGTGCCCGGCAGATGCAAGCCTGTTCGGCGCAATGGCGACCCCGGTCAATCAAATTCGCTGGCTGACATGGTAAGCTCGCCGCCTCATTTGCTGCCAATAATGACTCACTGTGCCGCACTCAATATCCTCGCTGTGGCTCACCCAAAGCCAACTCACGCCCCTCCCCGACGCGTCTACCCTCGACTGGCTGTTCGACGAAGGCTCCCTGACCCGACGGTTTATCCGTTTGTCGAATGACCGTTTCAGCGTCACGCCGCTGTTTGAAGGCTGGCAACCGCTGCGCGCCGATGAATGTGTTGCATTGGATCTGGCCGAAGGCAGCGAGGGCTGGGTGCGCGAGGTGTATTTGCGCGGCCACGGCGAGGCGTGGGTGTTTGCCCGCAGCGTGGCGGCACGCAGTGCGTTACAGGGCGATGGGTTGCACATGGACGAATTGGGCAGCCGCTCGCTGGGGGAATTGCTGTTTTGCGATCACGCGTTCCAGCGCCGCGCTATCGAGGTTTGTCACTATCCTCAGGCATGGCTGCCGCAGGAGTGCCGGGCACCTGAGCTGTGGGGCCGGCGCTCGCGTTTCGACCGTGGCGCCTTGAGCGTACTGGTGGCCGAAATCTTCCTGCCGACCTTGTGGAACGCCACCCGCGCCCATCCGGAGAACTGCTGATGTACCAGAGCCTGCTGAAGTCCTTGAACCGCTTGAATCCACGGGCCTGGGATTTCATTCAGCTGACGCGCATGGACAAGCCGATCGGCATTTATCTGCTGCTGTGGCCGACACTCTGGGCGCTATGGATTGCAGGGAAAGGCTCGCCGTCGCTGGCCAACGTTGTGATTTTCGTTTTGGGCGTGATTCTGACCCGCGCCGGTGGCTGCGTGATCAATGACTGGGCGGATCGCAAGGTCGACGGACATGTCAAACGCACCGCGCAACGGCCCCTGGCTAGCGGCAAGATCAGTTCGAAAGAAGCGTTGGTATTCTTTGCGCTGTTGATGGGCGTGAGTTTCCTGCTGGTGCTGTGCACCAACGCGCCGACGATCTGGCTGTCGCTGGGCGGGTTGGCGCTGGCGTTCACCTATCCGTTCATGAAGCGCTACACCTACTACCCGCAAGTGGTGCTGGGCGCCGCGTTTTCCTGGGGGATGCCGATGGCGTTCACCGCCGAAACCGGTGAACTGCCGGCCGTTGCGTGGCTGCTGTGGATTGCCAACCTGTTGTGGACCGTGGGTTACGACACGTATTACGCGATGACTGACCGCGATGACGACCTGAGGATCGGCGTGAAGTCCACGGCGATTCTGTTTGGCGATGCAGACCGGGTGATCATCCTGACCTTGCAAGGCTTGGCGCTGGGCTGCTTGTTGCTGGCCGGGTCGAAGTTCGAGCTCGGTGGCTGGTTTCACCTCGGCTTGTTGGCAGCGGCGGGCTGTTTCGCGTGGGAATTCTGGTACACCCGCGACCGGGACCGGATGCGTTGTTTCAAGGCGTTTTTGCACAATCACTGGGCCGGATTGGCGATCTTTATCGGGATTGTCCTGGATTACGCACTGCGTTGATTTGTAGCAGCTGGCGCAGCCTGCGTCCGGCTGCGCAGCAGTCGTAAAGCCTGCTCACGCGGTGATTCAGATGTACCGCGCAGGCAAGATTCACGACTGCTGCGCAGCCGGACGCAGGCTGCGCCAGCTGCTACGGGGTTGCAATCCCTTGAGGTTCGCAACATCCGTTACATATGCTCGCGGACGGCGTGCCAAACATCTTTCATCTTGTCACCCTTCATTTCTCCCGGTGCCTTGTCCTTCTGGAAGTAGTAAAGCGGCTTGCCATCGTAGGCCCACTGCATCTTGCCATCGTCACGCTTGATGACTGTCCATTTACCTTCAGCCTTGGCACCCGCCGGCGCCATCATTGGCGGCCAGTATTCGGCGCACTCGCCGTTGCACATCGACTTGCCGCCCGCGTCCTTGTCGTACGTGTACACAGTCATGCCCTTGTGATCGACCATCATGCCGTCTTTCATCATCGCCGGCTCGGCCGCGAATGCCATGGTCGGCAAGGAAAACGCCGCAGCCAACAGCAGGGCTTTAATGGAATGCGAGTATTGTTTCATGGAAACCTTCCTCTTGTGGTTGTCAGGATTCGGAATTAGAGCTTAGTTCAGGATCATGACAATCGCCGGCCAACTAAAATACTGTCACACGACTGCAATAATTCCGTTATCTAATGCGGCGCAAGACAGTTAAATGACAAGAGGACTAAGGCATGGTTGGCAGGAGCATTCTGATCGTCGACGACGAAGCGCCCATTCGCGAAATGATCGCCGTTGCGTTGGAAATGGCCGGCTATGACTGCCTGGAGGCCGAGAACTCTCAGCAGGCCCATGCCATCATCGTTGATCGCAAGCCGGACTTGATCCTGCTCGACTGGATGCTGCCCGGCACCTCCGGTATCGAGTTGGCACGTCGTCTCAAGCGCGATGAGCTGACCGGGGACATCCCGATCATCATGCTCACCGCCAAGGGCGAAGAGGACAACAAGATCCAGGGCCTGGAAGTCGGCGCTGACGACTACATCACCAAACCGTTTTCACCGCGTGAGCTGGTGGCACGCCTCAAAGCCGTATTGCGCCGTGCCGGCCCAACCGATGGCGAAGCGCCGATTGAAGTCGGCGGCTTGCTGCTGGACCCGATCAGCCACCGCGTGACCATCGACGGCAAACCGGCCGAAATGGGCCCGACCGAATACCGCCTGCTGCAATTTTTCATGACCCACCAGGAACGTGCCTATACACGTGGCCAGTTGCTGGATCAGGTCTGGGGCGGCAATGTGTATGTCGAAGAGCGCACCGTCGACGTGCATATCCGCCGTCTGCGCAAAGCCCTCGGCGATGCTTATGAAAATCTGGTACAAACCGTGCGCGGTACAGGCTACCGGTTTTCCACCAAGGCCTGATACTGCCCTTACCCGCCCGACAAGCCGACAAGCCGACAAGGACGCATGTTTCCGTGAACCAAAACTGGCATGGCACCCTGATTCGCCACATGCTGTTACTGGTCACCGGTTGCCTGGTGATCGGCCTGATTACCGGCTACTACGGCTGGAGCCTCGCCGCAGGGCTGGGCCTTTACCTGGGCTGGACCCTCAAGCAACTGCTGCGTTTGCACGAATGGTTGCGCCTGCACACTCCCGATGAAGCACCGCCCGATGGCTATGGCCTGTGGGGCGAGGTGTTCGACAGCATCTATCACCTGCAACGCCGCGACCAACGGGTACGTGGGCGTCTGCAAGCGGTGATCGACCGGGTCCAGGAGTCCACCGCCGCGCTGAAAGACGCGGTGATCATGCTCGACAGCGACGGCAACCTGGAATGGTGGAACCGCGCCGCCGAAACCCTGCTCGGCCTCAAGACCCCGCAAGACAGCGGTCAGCCGGTGACCAACCTGGTGCGCCATCCGCGCTTCAAGGAATATTTCGAGCAGGACAGCTACGCCGAACCGCTGGAAATCCCGTCGCCGACCAATGATCGCGTGCGCATTCAGCTGTACATCACGCGCTACGGCAACAATGAACACTTGATGCTGGTGCGCGACGTCACGCGCATTCATCAGCTGGAACAAATGCGCAAAGACTTCATCGCCAACGTCTCCCATGAGTTGCGCACGCCGCTGACGGTGATCTGCGGCTACCTGGAAACCTTGCTCGACAACGCCGAGGAGGTGAATCCGCGCTGGACCCGCGCCTTGCAGCAAATGCAGCAACAAGGCGGGCGCATGCAGACGCTGCTCAATGACTTGCTGTTGCTGGCCAAGCTGGAAGCCACCGATTACCCGTCGGACAACCAGCCTGTGGTGATTGACGGCTTGTTGCAGTCAATCAAGAGCGACGCCCAGCAGTTGTCTGCCCAGAAAAACCAACACATCACGCTTGAAGCCGACCCGAGGATTTTGCTCAAGGGCAGCGAAGCCGAACTGCGCAGTGCGTTTTCCAACCTGGTGTTCAACGCGGTGAAATACACCCCGGCCGAAGGCAATATCCGCATTCGCTGGTGGGCCGACGAGAAAGGCGCACATCTGAGCGTGCAGGACTCCGGGATCGGCATCGACAGCAAACACCTGCCGCGCCTGACCGAACGTTTCTACCGGGTCGACTCCAGCCGCAATTCCAACACCGGCGGCACCGGCCTGGGCCTGGCCATCGTCAAACACGTGTTGCTGCGCCACCGAGCGCGGATGGAAATCAGCAGTGTGCCGGGGCATGGCAGTACGTTTACCTGCCACTTTGCGCCGGCGCAGGTGACCAAATTGCAGGTCCTCAAGACCGCCGACTGATACCGGCCAGCACAGGCCACTAGGCAATCGCCGAGTCAGCCGCTACATTGGCTGACTTGTGCCTGCCCTTCAGGCACCGCATTTATCCCCTTTTATAAATATACGGAACCCGCAAAACTCCATCATGGACCCTTCCCCTGGCTTGACCCTCGCAACAATATTCGCCGATTTCGGCATGATTCTTTTTGCTCTGATCCTGGTTTTGCTCAACGGATTTTTCGTTGCGGCCGAATTTGCCATGGTCAAACTGCGCTCGACCCGGGTTGAGGCCATCGCTGACAAAAACGGCTGGCGCGGGCATATCCTGCGCACCGTTCACAGTCAGCTCGATGCCTACCTGTCGGCGTGCCAGCTGGGTATCACCCTCGCCTCCCTCGGCCTTGGCTGGGTCGGTGAACCAGCGTTCGCGCACATCCTCGAACCGATACTTGAAGCGGTCGGCGTGCAGTCGGCCGAAGTGATCAAAGGCGTATCGTTCTTCGCCGCGTTCTTTGTCATTTCGTACCTGCACATCGTCGTCGGCGAGTTGGCCCCGAAATCCTGGGCCATCCGCAAACCCGAGCTGCTGTCGCTGTGGACCGCCGTGCCGCTGTACCTGTTCTACTGGGCCATGTACCCGGCGATCTACTTACTGAACGCCAGCGCCAACACCATCCTGCGCATCGCCGGCCAAGGTGAACCCGGCCCTCATCACGAGCACCATTACAGCCGTGAAGAACTGAAACTGATCCTGCACTCCAGCCGTGGCCAGGACCCAAGCGACCAAGGCATGCGTGTATTGGCCTCGGCCGTGGAAATGGGCGAGCTGGAAGTGGTCGACTGGGCCAACTCCCGGGAAGACCTGGTGACGCTGGAGTTCAACGCGCCGCTCAAGGAAATCCTGGCGATGTTCCGTCGCCACAAGTTCAGCCGCTACCCGGTGTACGACAGCGAACGTCAGGAGTTCGTCGGCCTGCTGCACATCAAGGACCTGCTGCTGGAGCTGGCGGCGCTGGACCACATCCCGGAATCGTTCAACCTGGCTGAACTGACCCGTCCGCTGGAGCGAGTATCGCGGCACCTGCCGCTGTCGCAATTGCTGGAACAGTTCCGCAAGGGCGGTTCGCACTTCGCCGTGGTGGAAGAGGCCGATGGCAACATCATCGGCTACCTGACCATGGAAGACGTACTGGAAGTGCTGGTCGGCGACATTCAGGACGAACATCGCAAGGCCGAGCGCGGGATCCTCGCGTACCAGCCGGGCAAACTGCTGGTGCGCGGTGATACGCCGCTGTTCAAGGTCGAACGCCTGCTGGGCATCGATCTGGATCACGTCGAAGCCGAAACCCTCGCCGGGCTGGTCTACGAAAGCCTGAAGCGCGTGCCGGAAGAGGAAGAAGTGCTGGAAGTCGAAGGTCTGCGGATCATCATCAAGAAAATGAAAGGGCCGAAGATCATATTGGCCAAAGTGTTGATGCTGGATTGATCTACTGATCTGGATCCGCGTCGATTCCATCGCGAGCAGGCTCGCTCCCACAGGGGAATGCTTTTCAAATGTGGGAGCGAGCCTGCTCGCGATAGCGTCAGAACAGGCAACACATCACTGCTTGCCCAACACAAAGTTGGGCAAGACCCCTACCGGTTGTTTGAACTGGTACGGAATCGACACCAGCCCCAGTCCCGTATTGCGTTGCACCACGAAATGCAGGTGTGGCCCGGTGCTGTTGCCGGTATTGCCCGACAACCCCAATGCACTGCCCACCGTCACCTGCTGCCCCTCGCGCACACAGACCGAACCTCGCTTGAGGTGCAAATACACGCCCATGGTCCCGTCGTTGTGCAGTACCCGTACAAAATTGCCCGACGGATTAGTGCCGCGCCCGCTCTGCCCACTCTCCGTTTTCACTACCACCCCGCCACGCGCCGCGATGATCGGCGTGCCCTCCGGCATGACGATGTCCATGGCGTAGCGATTCTTCGGCCCGAAGTGACTGTATTGACCATTGGCGCCCTGGCTCACGCGAAACGGACCGCCCCGCCAGGGCAGCGGGTATCGATAGCCCACGGCGGCCCCTGAGGGGTCGCCCAAGGAATACTTGAACCTTGGGGTGTACACCAACGGCCTGCCAGCCTGCTTCGCTGTGAGCTGCGCTACACGAATGCTGCTGCGCGCCGGCAAGACCTTGCGAATAGGTCGACCCGGTGCGCCGCTGACGTTCTTCAACCCGGTGAAATCCAACCCGATCTCTACCGGTGCATACAGGTTATTGCGCACGTACACGCTGTGCACGCCGTCCTTCTTCATGAACACGAGGTACACCTGACGCTCAAGGTGCTCGTCCATGCGATCCCGAAAGACGAACACCTTTGCGCCTTTGGTGGGGCGGTCACTGTAGGAGACCACGCCATAGGCGTTGGTGGACTTGTAGACCGTCATGGCCATCGCCGAGGTGGCGGCCATGAACAGCCCACAAAAAAACAGCAGTCGCGTGAACATGGGCAGGATTCTGTCGAGTAAGGCCTTGGATTGAGCCTAGCAGCTGCAATGGACCCGGGTAGTCGGCAGATGTTTCAAATCAGGCAGCGCCACGCTCCTATTGGAAGTTCGCGAGTGTCCCTGCGACAGGCAAATCGCCGGGACACTGACCGCAAAAACGCCAGGATGATTAGTCCGCCTCCACGTACAATTTGTTTACTGGCGAGCCGACGGTGCCGCCCGTCTGTCGCTCAACAACAGCCATAAATGTTACGTTGCTTCCCGCCAACAGCGTAAACGGGATCGGCAAATTGAACGGTTTATACCCTTGGGCAATATCTCCGCTTGTTACCGGAAGGCGAAAGATAAATTCACCCCGAAAATGATCGCTAACAAAAATGAAAGTGGCGACATCACCTTCACTGCAACCTTGTGTTGGAACCTGCATCGGGATTTTGCCGCCTTCATCAGTTTTCACCAGCCGCGCGGGTTTGGCTAAAATTAATTCCTCCGGCAGCCAATACTTTGCCGTAGGCATTCCCAATTCGCCTTCTACTTCAAGCCTTACGAGCTTTGATGTCCAGGTGCCCCGATTAGAATGCACGGTGTAAATAAAATGAACATGACCGTTCTTGTTCGGTACCAGAAACGCCGAGCCGACCGGAATGACAATATCTTCTTTGCTGTGATCTGCCTGAAGAATCCGGTATTCCACGAAGCAGGCGTCACTGTTGGAGCCGACCCAGTAAACGGAAACGGCTGCGTTTTTCTCCAATGACAATGCCGCTTTTATTCGCAGGTTTACGCCTCGCGATACTGCCGAAACTGGAATAACCCCATCTACGGCTTCATCGACTAGCGGCCTATACAACCACCCCTCCACCGAATAATAGGTGGGGGGTGAAAAGCTGTGCTCGGGCGGGAATCCCAAATACCTATACTGCAGATCTAGTTTTCCACTAAACCCCAACGCTTGGTCAGGCGGAAGGGCAGCAACGATATCTTGATTCTCTGCTTGGATAGTTCCCCGCAAATTATGACCGACACCCTCATCCGAAGAAGAAAGGAAGATATATTCGCCCCCCACTTCCATGCCCTCAACAAACGGAAAGCGAAGGGTCAGGCCATTTTCAAGACTGGAATAACTGATTTTTCCATCCACTGCTTCGTCGATTGAAGCCGGACGCAGAGGCTCCCGTCGCTCTCCAAAAGCCTCAACGATCCTGTTCCGCTCTTGCAACATGACTTGCTTGGTCATATCCAACTCCGCTCCATAGCGTCGCCACGATTTGTGGTGATCCCGGCCTACGCTACAGAGACACTGCGAATCCTTAACCTGTAAGAAATACCAGTTGCGACAAACGGCTCCCCACGCATTTTCATGCGGGAATCAAGTGAGACCAACGGTTGGGCGGAAGAGAAGGAAATCAAGGAGCGGATTGGGAATCCGATACGGAAAAAGGCATCCACCACCCGCGTTGTTCGAGAACAGCGTCGGGGGGCGATCTTTCATACAGGAAGAAGCTTACGCCCCCGGTATGAAATGCTTCTGCGCAGTACCACGGGCAATCAGGCGCGAGATGTAGTCGAGTTTCTGTGCGTCCTGATCCACAAAGCGGAAGGTCAATTGCAACCAGTCGCTGTCGGGTTTCGGCTCGTGGGCGACGACCGCGTGCAGATAGCCGTTGAGGCGGGCGACTTCAGCGTTCTCGCCCTGCTCCAGGTCGAGCACGGCGCTGTCGAGGATCTGTGGCAGCGTGTCGGTGCGCTTAACCACCAGCAGCGCTTCCTTGATGCTCAAGGCCTTGATCACGCATTGCTGGATGCCACTTGGCAAACGCAGCTGGCCTTGGCCGCGCCCGCTGGCAGGCGATGCGGCGGCCGCGGCCTTGACCGGCGGGCTGTTGAGCAAGCCACGAGACGGTGCCGCAGTTGGAGCAGGTGCGACCACGGCAGGTTTGCCACCGGTCAATGCACTCAGGGTATCACCGCCGAAGGCCGAGTTCATTTTGGGCGGCGTACTGCTCATCAGGGCGTCCAGTTTGCCGACCTTGTTCAGCGCCTGCTTGACCTTGGTCAGCAGTTGTTCGTTGGTGAACGGCTTGCTGACGTAGCCGGAAACGCCGGCCTGAATCGCCTGCACCACGTTCTCTTTGTCGCCACGGCTGGTCACCATCACGAAAGGCATGGTTTTGAGGTGGTCTTGCTCGCGGCACCAGGTGAGCAGTTCCAGGCCAGACATCTCCGGCATTTCCCAGTCGCACAGGACCAGGTCGAACGTTTCCTTGGCCAGCAGGGCCTGAGCCTTCCTGCCGTTGATGGCATCTTCCGTGCGGATGCCCGGAAAGACGTTACGCAGGCATTTTTTTACCAGGTCACGAATGAACGCTGCATCGTCCACCACCAACACGCTGATCTTGCTCATCCACTATCCCTCGAAAAAACCCGGCAAGCCTACCGTTTTGCTGATGGCACATTGCCAAAAATCTTCAGTCACATCTTCAGTCACGCCGGGACTTTTCGTTCGCGGGTGCTGCTTCCAACGTCAAAAGCCACACACAAAAACGCCCGGCCAAAGGACCGGGCGTTTTTCTTGGGCAGTCTTACTTATCGTCAGCTTTGCCCGGAACATTAGCGGTTTCGCCGCTTGTTCCTTCAACTTCTTCTTTCATGCGTTTGAGGCCCAGGTGACGCACGTCGGTGCCGCGCACCAGGTAAATCACCAGTTCCGAGATATTGCGCGCGTGGTCGCCGATCCGTTCCAGCGAACGCAAAACCCAGATAATGCTCAAGACCCGCGAGATAGAGCGTGGGTCTTCCATCATGTAGGTCGCCAGCTCACGCAGGGCGGTCTTGTATTCGCGGTCGATGATCTTGTCGTACTGCGCCACCGACAGCGCCAGGTCGGCGTCGAAGCGGGCAAATGCATCCAGTGCGTCACGCACCATGTTGCGCACCTGGTCGCCGATGTGACGAACTTCGACGTAACCGCGCGGCGCTTCGCCTTCTTCGCACAGCTGAATGGCGCGGCGGGCGATTTTGGTCGCTTCGTCACCGATGCGCTCAAGGTCGATCACCGACTTGGAGATGCTGATGATCAGACGCAAGTCAGACGCCGCCGGCTGACGACGAGCCAGAATGCGCAGGCACTCTTCGTCGATGTTGCGTTCCATCTGGTTGATCTGGTCGTCGATCTCGCGAACCTGCTGGGCCAGACCGGAGTCGGCTTCGATCAGCGCGGTCACCGCGTCGTTGACCTGCTTTTCCACCAGCCCGCCCATGGCCAGGAGGTGGCTGCGCACTTCCTCCAGTTCGGCGTTGAACTGCGCGGAAATATGGTGGGTAAGGCCTTCTTTACTAATCATGTTGGCGTCCTTGGAGCGTCCGGTAAGGTGCGGTGGGCCGCAGCGTCAGTTCAGTGAGCAACCACAGGCTTCCTAGCCGTAACGACCGGTGATGTAGTCTTCGGTCTGCTTCTTCGCCGGATTGGTGAACAGGGTGTCGGTGTCGCCGAATTCCACCAGTTTGCCCATGTACATGAACGCCGTGTAGTCGGAAACCCGCGCGGCCTGTTGCATGTTGTGGGTCACGATGACGATGGTGAACTTCGATTTAAGTTCGTAGATCAGCTCTTCGACTTTCAACGTCGAAATCGGGTCGAGTGCCGAGCACGGTTCGTCGAGCAGCAGCACTTCCGGTTCTACGGCGATGGTGCGCGCGATCACCAGACGTTGCTGCTGACCACCGGACAGACCCAGTGCCGACTCATGCAGACGGTCTTTGACTTCGTCCCACAGCGCCGCGCCTTTCAACGCCCACTCGACGGCTTCGTCGAGAATGCGCTTCTTGTTGATGCCCTGGATGCGCAGGCCGTACACCACGTTTTCATAGATGGTTTTCGGGAACGGGTTGGGCTTCTGGAACACCATGCCGACGCGACGACGCAGCTCGGCCACGTCTTCGCCTTTACGGTAGATGTTGTTGCCGTAGAGGTTGATCTCGCCTTCGACACGGCAGCCGTCAACCAGGTCGTTCATGCGGTTGAAGGTGCGCAGCAGCGTGGATTTACCGCAGCCGGACGGGCCGATGAAGGCGGTCACGCGCTGTTTCGGGATGTTCATGCTGACGTCGTACAGCGCTTGTTTGTCGCCGTAGAACAAGCTCAGTCCCGGCACTTCAATGGCCACGGTTTCCTGCTCAAGACTCAGGCTCTGTTTGTCGCGACCCAATGCCGACATGTTGATGCCGTGGGTATGTGCTTCGTGCTGCATGGGAGGCTCCCTGTGCTAACAAATTCGGTTCGTTTAACCCCTGGCCTGATACTCAGGCCAGGGGCTTACTCAAAATCTTTGTCTGACGCCGTTTCCCTGTAGGAGCTGGCTTGCCAGCGAAGCTTTTGGCGTCAGTGAGTACGCCTTCGCTGGCAAGCCAGCTCCTACACAGGGTCGGCGGCGATTAGCTATCCAGCGCTTTGTATTTTTCGCGCAGGTGGTTTCGAATGTATACGGCCGACAGGTTGAGCGTGGCGATCACCAGCACCAGCAACAGCGCCGTGGCGTACACCAGCGGCCGTGCGGCTTCGACGTTCGGGCTCTGGAAGCCGACGTCATAAATGTGGAAGCCCAGGTGCATGATCTTCTGATCGAGGTGAAGGTACGGGTAGTTACCATCCAGCGGCAGCGACGGCGCCAGTTTCACCACACCCACCAGCATCAACGGCGCTACTTCACCGGCGGCGCGTGCCACGGCGAGGATCATGCCGGTCATCATCGCCGGGCTGGCCATCGGCAGCACGATCTTCCACAAGGTTTCAGCCTTGGTGGCGCCGAGGGCCAAAGAGCCTTCACGCACGGTGCGAGGAATCCGCGCCAGACCTTCTTCGGTGGCCACGATCACCACCGGTACTGCCAGCAATGCCAGCGTCAGGGAAGCCCAAAGCAGACCCGGCGTACCGAAGGTCGGCGCCGGCAACGCTTCAGGGAAGAACAAGCGGTCAACCGAGCCGCCGAGTACATAGACAAAGAAGCCCAGACCGAACACGCCGTAAACGATGGCCGGAACGCCGGCCAGGTTGTTCACCGCGATGCGGATAATTCGAGTCAGCGCGTTCTGCTTGGCGTACTCACGCAGGTAAACCGCCGCCAGCACGCCAAATGGCGTCACGATCATCGCCATGATCAACGTCATCATCACGGTGCCGAAAATCGCCGGGAAGATCCCGCCTTCAGTGTTCGCTTCACGCGGGTCGTCGGACAGGAATTCCCAGACCTTGCTGAAGTAGAAGCCGATCTTGGTCATCGTGCCCATGGCGTTCGGCTGGTAGGCGTGAACCACTTTGCCGATGCTGATTTCGACTTCTTTGCCGTTCGCATCGCGGGCCGTGAGGCTGTCGCGGTTGAACTGGGCGTGCAAGTCATTCAGACGGGCTTCGATATCTTGATAACGTGCATTCAGCTCAGCGCGTTCGGCATCCATGTCTGCTTGCGCAGCGGCGTCGAGGTGGCCGGCCAGTTCCAGTTTGCGGCCGTGCAGACGAATGCGTTCCAGACCCGCGTTGATCGCGCCGATGTCGACCTTTTCCAGGGTCTTGAGCTGTGCCGCGAGCTTGTTCACACGATCAACACGCGCCTGCAGTTCCGGCCAGGCCGCTTCGCCTTCAGCGATGACTTTGCCGTCCTGTTTGACGTTGACCAGGTAACCGTAGAAGTTGCCCCATTCGCGACGCTCGATGGTCATCAGCTCAGGTGGCGTCTTTTGGTTGGTCAGCCACTCGCCGACGATCCAGGTGAAGTCATTGCCGTTCAAGTCACGGTTGCCGACCTTGATCAGCTCACGCGTCATGAACTCCGGGCCCTGATCGGGCACCGGCAGACCAGCGCTTTTCAGGCGCTCACGCGGCACTTCTTCCTTCTGTACCACTTCACCAATGACCAGGTGATTGGCCTGACCCGGCACGTCATAGCTGGCGTGAATCAAATCCGCCGGCCAGAAGTGACCCAGACCGCGCACGGCAATCACCGCCAGCAGGCCAATGGTCATGATGACCGCGATGGACACCGCGCCACCGCTGATCCAGACGCCGGGGGCGCCGCTCTTGAACCATCCTTTCAGGGAGTTCTGTTTCACAGACTTCTACCTTTCTTAAAGCGACGAGTATTTCTTGCGCAGACGCTGACGAATCAGTTCTGCGAGGGTGTTCATGACGAAGGTGAACAGCAGCAGCACCAGCGCCGAGAGGAACAGCACGCGGTAGTGGCTGCCGCCGACTTCCGACTCGGGCATTTCCACCGCGACGTTGGCAGCCAGTGTGCGCAGGCCTTCGAACAGGTTCATTTCCATGACTGGGGTGTTACCGGTGGCCATCAACACGATCATGGTTTCACCGACCGCACGGCCCATGCCGATCATCAGCGCCGAGAAAATGCCCGGGCTGGCGGTGAGGATCACCACCCGCGTCATGGTCTGCCACGGCGTAGCGCCAAGGGCCAGGGAACCGAGGGTCAAACCGCGCGGAACGCTGAATACGGCGTCTTCGGCGATGGAGTAGATGTTCGGGATAACCGCGAAGCCCATGGCCAAACCAACCACCAGTGCGTTGCGCTGGTCGTAGGTGATGCCCAGGTCGTGGGAGATCCACATGCGCATGTCACCGCCGAAGAACCAGGTTTCCATGTACGGGCTCATGTACAGCGAGAGCCAGCCCACAAACAGAATCACTGGAATCAGGATCGCGCTTTCCCAGCCGTCCGGCACTTTCAGGCGGATCGACTCAGGCAGGCGACTGAAGACGAAACCGGCCACCAGAATGCCGATCGGCAGAAGCATCAGCAGGCTGAAGATGCCCGGCAAATGCCCTTCCACATACGGCGCAAGGAACAGGCCGGCGAAGAAACCGAGGATCACCGTCGGCATCGCTTCCATCAGCTCGATCACCGGCTTGACCTTGCGGCGCAAGCTCGGGGCCATGAAGTACGCGGTGTAAATCGCAGCAGCGACGGCCAGCGGTGCAGCCAACAGCATGGCGTAGAACGCGGCCTTCAAGGTGCCGAAGGTCAGCGGAGACAAGCTCATCTTCGGTTCGAAGTCAGTGTTGGCAGCGGTCGATTGCCAGACGTATTTAGGCTCGTCGTAGTTCTCGTACCAGACCTTGCTCCACAACGCGCTCCACGACACTTCCGGGTGCGGGTTGTCCAGCAGCAGCGGCTGAATCTTGCCGCCCGCTTCGACGATGATGCGGTTGGCGCGTGGCGACATGCCGAAAAGGCCTTGGCCTTCCACGACCTGATCCACCAGCAAGGTGCGGTGAGCGGTACTGTGGAACACGCCGAGTTTGCCGGAGGCGTCGAGGGCGACGAAGCCTTTGCGACGTTCTTCAGCGCTGATTTCAACAATCGGCGTGGTGCCCATCTGGAAGGTACGAATCTGCTTCAGACGCTGCTCACCATCGGGGTCGCGCGCCATGAACCACTGGGCCAGACCACCTTTGGAGTCGCCGAGGATCAGCGAGATACCGCCCACCAGTTGGGTGCTGGCGGTGATTTGCGCTTCACCGTCTTCGAGCAGTTTGTAGCGACCGTTGAGGCTCTTGTCGCGCAGGCTGAACACATCGGCCTGGGCACGACCGTTAATCACGTACAGCCACTGCTGACGCGGGTCGACGAAGATGTTCTTCACTGGCTCGGTCATCTGCGGCAGATCGATACGCTTCTGCTCATTGGTGACTTCACCGGTCATCATGTTTTCTTCGCTGGTCAGCGACAAAACATTGAGTTGCGCACCCGTGGCGCCGACCAGCATCAGGGTCGAATCGTTAGCGTTGAGACTGACATGCTCCAGCGCACCGCCCGCCTCGTTCAGCACGATCGGGGTTTCGCCGTACGGGTACTCGATGGCCGGCGAGATGGTTTTCTTGCCGTCCGGGTAGCTGACTTTATACGTGTGACGGAACACCAGGGCCTGACCGTTGGACAAGCCGACCGCCACCAATGGATGACCCGGTTGGTCTTCGCCGATGGAGGTCACGTGAGTGCCGGCCGGAACAGGCAGGTCGACGCGCTTGAGTTCAGCGCCACTGTCGATATCAAAGAACAGCGCCTGGCCCTTGTCGGAAACCCGCATGGCGACCTGGTTCTGTTCTTCGAGGGAAATCATCAACGGCTTGCCGGCGTCTTGCATCCAGGCTGGCGTGATGGCGTCCTTGGCAGTCAGGTCGGCACCCTGGAACAGTGGCGCAACGACGTAAGCGAGGAAGAAGAAGATCAACGTGATCGCGCCGAGAACGGCGAGGCCGCCCACGAGGACGTACCAGCGAGTCAGGCGATCTTTGAGCGCGCGAATGCGCCGCTTGCGTTGCAGTTCAGGCGTATTGAAATCAATTCGCTTGGGGGGATTCGTAGTCATGGTGGAATTGGCCAGATCATTCATGCGCACACCCTAGCGATCCTGTATGACAGAAAGATGACAATGCAGTGACGCAACAAATCCGCCGCCAACGGGGACTGGCAGCAGACCGGAAATTTGGGGAGGCCGGGTCACCTGCGTGGTAACCCTGAGCCTTGTAGGAGCAAGGCTTGCCCGCGATGGTAGCGCCAAGGTTTCAAAGGTGAAACGCGGCGCCCCCATCGCGAGCAAGCTCGGCTCCTACGGTGTTACTTTTTTGCGACTTCAGCGCCGCCTTCCGCCAGACCCAGGTCAGCCAGTGCTTTGGCAGCAACTTTGGCCGGCAGTGGGATGTAACCGTCTTTCACCACAACTTCCTGGCCCTGTTTGGACAGAACCAGTTTCACGAACTCGGCTTCCAGCGGGGCCAGAGGCTTGTTCGGGGCTTTGTTGACGTAGACGTAGAGGAAACGCGACAGCGGGTATTTGCCGTTCAGGGCGTTTTCTTCGGTGTCTTCGATGAAGTCAGTGCTGCCTTTCTTGGCCAGAGCCACAGTCTTCACGCTAGCGGTTTTGTAGCCGATGCCCGAGTAACCGATGCCGTTCAGCGAGGAGCTGATCGACTGCACGACCGAAGCCGAACCTGGTTGTTCGTTGACGTTTGGCTTGTAGTCGCCTTTGCACAGGGCTTCTTCTTTGAAGTAGCCGTAGGTGCCGGATACCGAGTTACGGCCGAACAGTTGAACCGGCTTGTTGGCCAGGTCACCGGTCACGCCCAGGTCACCCCAGGTTTTAACGTCGGTTTTAGCGCCGCACAGACGAGTGGACGAGAAGATCGCGTCGACTTGTTCCATGGTCAGGTGCTGGATCGGGTTGTCTTTGTGCACGAACACAGCCAGGGCGTCCACGGCAACCGGGATAGCGGTTGGCTTGTAGCCGTACTTCTGCTCGAAGGCAGCCAGTTCGGTGTCCTTCATCTTGCGGCTCATCGGGCCCAGGTTAGAGGTGCCTTCAGTCAGCGCAGGTGGCGCAGTGGCGGAGCCAGCGGCCTGAATCTGGATGTTTACGTTCGGGTATTCTTTTTTGTAGTTCTCAGCCCAAAGGGTCATGAGGTTGGCCAGAGTATCGGAGCCGACGCTGGACAGGTTGCCCGACACACCAGTGGTCTTGGTGTAGCTCGGGATAGCAGGGTCAACAGCGGCGAACGCGTTGGCAGTCGCAACGCCAGCAGCGACAAAAGTCATTGCCGCCATCAAACGCTTCAGTTTCATGCCTTACTCCTAGCAGATAGGGTGTGTTAAGTCGGGGCCAAGTATCAGCAGGCCGTGTGAACACTCTATGGCTGAAATATGACAATTGGATGAAAGGCCAGTATTCGGGTTTTTACAGGATGATTCGCGTCGCTCCATTCGCGAGCAGGTCGAATCGTCGCACCGTCGCTCCCACAAAGGCTCTGCGGTGAGCACAGAACCATTGTAGGAGCCGGCTTGCCGGCGAAAGCGTCAGTGCAGCCAATACAAAGAGCCGGCTTAACGCCCCTTCTTCCAGAGATACCCACCCACCACAATCCCGACCCCGCAAATGATCGCCACATAGTAGGCAGGCCCCATCGGGCTCTCCTTCAGCAGAAGCGTCACCACCATCGGCGTCAAACCACCGAAAATCGCATAGGCCAGGTTGTACGAGAACGACAGCCCGCTAAAGCGCACCACTGCTGGGAAGGCTTTGACCATCACGTACGGCACCGCGCCGATAGTGCCCACCAGCAAACCGGTCAAGGCGTACATCGGAAACAGCCAGTCCGGGTGATTGAACAGGCTGTGATAGAACGTCCAGGAACTCAGCAGCAACGCGGCACTGCCAAACACAAACACTCGACCCGCACCAAAACGGTCAGCCAAAGCGCCGGACGCCACGCACCCAAGGCTCAGGAATACAATCGCCACGCTATTGGCCTGCAACGCGGTGGTCGGCGCGAAGTGGTAAACCGTCTGCAACACGGTCGGGGTCATCAGGATGACCACGATGATGCCGGCTGACAGCAGCCAGGTCAGCAGCATGGAAATCAGGATCGCCCCGCGATGGTCACGCAATACAGCACGCAGCGGCACTTCTTCGGCCAGGGCTTTGCGCAGTTGCAGCTCGGCGAACACCGGGGTTTCGTGCAGCCAGCGGCGCAGGTACACCGAGAACAGGCCAAACACACCACCCAGCAGGAACGGGATCCGCCAGGCGTAATCGGACACTTCCACCGGGGTATAAATACTGTTGATCGCCGTGGCCACCAATGAGCCCAGTAGAATGCCCGCTGTCAGTCCGCTGGTCAGTGTGCCGCAGGCGTAGCCGATATACCGTTGCGGAACGTGTTCGGAAACGAATACCCACGCGCCCGGCACTTCACCCCCAATCGCCGCGCCCTGAATCACCCGCATCAGCAGCAACAGAATCGGTGCCCACATGCCGATCTGCGCGTAAGTCGGCAGCAAACCCATGATCAGGGTCGGCACCGCCATCATGAAAATGCTCAGGGTGAACATTTTCTTGCGCCCCAACAGATCACCGAAGTGCGCCATGACGATGCCGCCCAACGGCCGCGCCAGGTAGCCAGCAGCGAAAATGCCGAAGGTCTGCATCAGGCGCAGCCACTCAGGCATATCCGCCGGGAAGAACAGCTTGCCAACCACCGTGGCAAAGAACACAAAGATGATGAAGTCGTAAAACTCCAGTGCACCGCCCAAGGCAGACAGCGATAAAGTCTTGTAATCGTTACGGGTCAACGGACGTGCGGGTTGGTTCGGCTGCGCGATGCTCGAGGGCGCTGTGGTCATGGCAAGGGCTTCTCTTATAGTCGGTTCTGCAGCCCCAATAACGCTGACGGAGGCTTGGGCAGGTCCGGCACGATAGCAAATTGTTCGAAAAAGCACATAGAGGTCGGTTTTTGACGGTCAAAATGAGAACCGGACGGTCGTCTCGGAGTCTACCGACCGATATACTCGCAATCTTGCAACACTTTGAAAGGATTGCTGTGCGAAGACGCTGCTGGCTCTACCAGTCGATTTCGCAGAGTTTCCCTTTAGGCGCCTTACGAGAAACGTGACGAACGTAGTATGTTCGGGGCTGAATCGTTTTTCTTGAAAGCGGCTATTCACCTGAAGTACAAATGAAGAGTCACGGGTCAGAGGCACCCCCGGCATGATAGAGCTCGAACAAGAAGATCCAATCCCGCAAGGCGACCTGGCCCTGCAAATCACCGCGCTCCCTCGCGAAACCAACGGCTTTGGCGATATTTTCGGCGGCTGGCTGGTGGCGCAGATGGATTTGGCGGGCACCGCCATGGCCAGCAAAGTCGCTGGCGGGCGCGTTGCCACCGTTGCGATCGACCGTATGGCGTTCCTGGTTCCTGTCGCGGTAGGCGCACAGCTCTCCTTTTATACCCAAGCGCTGGAAATCGGCCGCAGCTCAATCAAGATGATGGTTGAGGTCTGGAGCGACGATCCGCTGTCCAGCGAGTGGCGTAAAGTGACTGAAGCCGTGTTTGTGTTCGTCGCCATCGACGGCAGCGGCCGTACTCGCTCGGTTCCGCCGCGCGCGCGTTAAACGCTGCGGGCGTTTTACGGTCCATTGCAGTCATTGTTCCCGATCGAGAGTTGTCCCATGAACACGCCCAACGTTGAAGCCGTGAAACTGGATGAACTGAACTGCTGGCGCATCCGCCATGGTCAGGCCGAATTGCTGGTCGCCCAGCAAGGCGCGCACATTCTCAGTTATCAATTGGCCGGCCAACCGCCGCTGATCTGGCTCAACGACGAGGCGGTGTTCAAGGCCGGCAAGAGTATCCGCGCCGGCGTGCCGGTGTGCTGGCCGTGGTTCGGCAACCTTGCACGCAATCCGCAGAGCGTTCAGGCGATGCGTGTCAGCGACGAAGCGCCAAGTGCCCACGGTTTTGTCCGGGCGATGGATTGGGAGCTGGGCGGCATCGAAGCCGAGGGCGAAAGCCTGAAGGTGGAGTTCATCCTGCCCTACCCCGTAGGTGGTTTTCCGGGTTGGCCGCATCAGGTGGATTTGAAGCTGAGCATTCGTCTGGATGAGCAACTGCATATCAGCCTGACCAGCCATAACCAAGGCACAGACACCGTCACCCTCAGCCAGGCGCTGCACAGCTATTTTGCGGTCAGCGATGTGCGCAATGTGCACGTTGAAGGGCTGGATGGCTTCAGCTACATCGAGACGCTGGATGAGTGGAAAACCGTCACTCAGACCGGTGATCTGCAGTTTACCGGCGAGACCGACCGCATCTACCTCAATACCCCGACGACGCTGAGCATAGTCGATCCGGCGTGGGAGCGGCGCATTGAGCTGACCAGCAGTGGATCGCGCGCGGCGGTGATCTGGAACCCGTGGATCGAGCGTGCAGCGGCGTTCAGCGACATGGCGGACGATGGCTGGCAGCGGATGCTGTGCATTGAGACGGCGAATGTGATGGATGATGTGGTGACATTGATTCCGGGGGCCAGCCACACCCTCGGTGTCAGCATTAGCAGCAATCCCCTCTAAGCCACACCAGACCGCAAGGGTGGGAGCGAGCCTGCTCGCGAATGCGGTGTATCAGTTTACGGATTAACCGACTGACACTCCCTCTTCGCGAGCAGGCTCGCTCCCACATTTGAATACCTATAAATCCGATTCCTGCACCACCCGCACTTTCGCCGCATCCAGCGCGTACGCCGCATCGGCCAGGTCGTTATTGACCGTCTCGACCTTCAGCGTGCCGGTCACCCACAGCGGCGTGTAGATATCATCCAGCTTCAACCCCTTCGGATAGCGCACCAGCACCAACTGATTGGGCGGCGGTGGCGGCACGTGGATGCACGCGCCGGGATACGGCACAAGGAAGAACAGCGTACTGCGGCCCTTGGCGTCGGACTCCAGCGGCACCGGGTAACCACCGATGCGGATGTTCTTGTCGTTCATCGACGGCACGGTTTTGGTCGAGTACATCACCGCCGGCAAGCCCTTGCTCTGCTTCATGCCACCCTTTGCGGTAAAGGTGCCATCGCCTTCGGGCGTGTTGTGGTCGATTTCGGGCATGGCTTCGAGGGCTTTTTGGTCCGACTTGGGCATCAGTTCGAGCCAGTCGGTTTCCGGCAGTTCGCCGGCATGGGCCAAACCACTGCCCAGTAAAAGGATAGTCAACAGAAGACGGCGCATTGAGGTGCTCGGAAAAGGAAGGGCGATAAATCGCCGAGCATTCTAGCCCTCTCTGCGTGCGGCGCAGAGGGGGCTTTGTCGCTTTGGATCAGTTCTTTTTGATCAGACCGTAGATCACCAGCAATACCACGGCACCGACCAGCGCACCGATGAAACCTGCGCCTTGGCCGGCCTGGTAAATGCCCAGAGCCTGGCCGCCGTAAGTGGCCGCCAGCGAACCGCCGATACCGAGCAGGATGGTCATGATCCAGCCCATGCTGTCATCGCCCGGTTTCAGGAACCGAGCCAGCAGGCCGACGATCAAGCCGATAAAGATGGTTCCAATAATTCCCATGGCATTTCCCTCTGGTTGAAGTGGCTACGCGAAAGCCTAGTCAGACTTTGGCATCCTGCCATGAGAGAACGACGGCCCCTGAATGGTTCCGCCGCTGCCACATGAAACTATTTATTCGGCGATGAGCGCTTCGACCTTGAGGATCTGTGCCGCCAGCGTCTCGCGGTCAGCGCAGCGCAGGTTGGCGTGACCGACCTTGCGACCGGCCTTGAACGCCTTGCCGTAGTGGTGCAGATGGCAATCGGCAATCGCGATCACTTTCTCAACCGGCGGTACAACACCGATGAAGTTGAGCATCGCGCTTTCGCCGACCTTGGCCGTCGAACCCAGCGGCAAACCGGCAACGGCCCGCAGATGGTTTTCGAACTGGCTGCACTCGGCGCCTTCGGTGGTCCAGTGACCGGAGTTGTGCACGCGCGGGGCGATTTCGTTGGCCTTGAGGCCACCGTCGACTTCAAAGAACTCGAACGCCATCACGCCGACATAATTCAGCTGCTTGAGCACGCGGCTGGAATAGTCTTGCGCCAAGGCTTGCAGCGGGTGATCGGTACTAGCCACGGACAGCTTGAGGATGCCGCTGTCGTGGGTATTGTGGACCAGTGGATAGAACTTGGTTTCACCATCGCGAGCACGCACGGCGATCAGCGACACTTCACCAGTGAACGGCACGAAGCCTTCCAGCAGGCAAGCAACACTGCCCAGTTCGGCGAAGGTGCCGACCACGTCTTCCGGTTTGCGCAGGACTTTCTGGCCCTTGCCGTCATAACCCAGGGTGCGGGTTTTCAACACGGCCGGCAGACCGATGGAGGCCACTGCGGCGTCCAGATCGGCTTGCGACTGAATGTCGGCGAACGCCGGGGTCGGGATCCCCAGGTCCTTGAACATGCTCTTCTCGAACCAGCGATCACGAGCTATGCGCAGGGCTTCGGCGCTCGGGTAAACCGGAACGAATTGCGACAGAAACGCCACGGTTTCGGCCGGGACGCTTTCGAACTCGAAGGTCACCAGATCGACTTCATCGGCCAGTTGACGCAGGTGGTCCTGATCGCCGTAATCGGCCCGCAGGTGTTCGCCCAACGCGGCTGCGCAAGCATCCGGCGCGGGGTCCAGGAAAGCGAAACTCATACCCAGCGGGGTGCCCGCCAGCGCCAACATGCGACCCAACTGGCCGCCACCGATTACACCGATCTTCATCGTCAACAACCTCAGGCGATGCGTGGGTCTGGATTTTCCAGGACGCTGTCTGTCTGTTCAGCGCGGAACGTTTTCAGCACGTCGTGGAACTGCGGGTGCTTGGCGCCCAGGATGCTCGCCGACAGCAGCGCAGCATTGATCGCGCCAGCCTTGCCGATGGCCAGGGTCGCAACCGGGATGCCAGCCGGCATCTGCACGATGGAAAGCAACGAATCGACGCCGGACAGCATCGCCGACTGCACCGGCACGCCCAGCACCGGCAGGTGGGTCTTGGCCGCACACATGCCAGGCAAGTGGGCCGCGCCACCGGCACCGGCGATAATCACCTCGATACCACGGGCCTCAGCCTCTTCGGCGTACTGGAACAGCAGGTCCGGGGTGCGGTGGGCAGAGACCACTTTCACCTCGTAAGGGATGCCGAGCTTTTCCAGCATATCGGCGGTGTGGCTAAGGGTGGACCAATCGGACTTGGAGCCCATGATCACGCCAACCAGTGCACTCATCGTCGTGCCTCTTCTCTCTGGGCGCCCGCAGGCGCGTCAAAAAACAACAAGCCACGCAAAATGCGTGGCTTGTTGTACGAATTATGGCCGGGCGAACCGGCCGAAGGCCGCGCAGTATACCGTAATGACACAGATAAACAGCCCCCGTTGCGACCATCTGTCATACGGCGCAAAGTGCCGGTTTTATTGACTCGCAGGTCAGCAGACATACGTGCCATAAAACCCGCCCCTGTAGGAGCACAGCTTGCTGGCGATGGCGACTTCCAGAACGCAATCGCCAGCAAGCTGTGCTCCTACAAAGGCATCGTTAGTTGGTTGTCCCTTGGGCTGCACCGCCTTCAAGCTTGCGCCACAGCAGCCGCACGTTGGCCTTGCGCACCAGGGCGCAGCGATACAGGCGAATCTCCAGCGGCACATGCCATTGCGGGCCGCCACAGACCACCAGTTCGCCGCGAGCCAGTTCGGCACGCACGCTCAGTTGCGGCACCCAGGCAATGCCCAACCCTTCCAGTGCCATGCTTTTCAGGCTGTCGGCCATGGCGGTTTCGTAAATGGTGGTAAAGCGCAGCGCACGCTGGCGCAACAGCATGTTCACCGAACGTCCGAGAAACGCGCCGGCGCTGTAGGCGAGCAAAGGCACGCTGGCTTCGCCTTCCAGATCAAACAGCGGCTTACCCTCGGCATCCGCCGCGCAAACCGGCAGCATCTCAGTGTGGCCAAGGTGCAGAGACGGAAAGATTTCCGGGTCCATCTGCAACGCTGCATCGGGATCGTAAAACGCCAACATCAAATCGCAACCGCCCTCGCGCAAGGCATGCACCGCGTCACCGACGTTGGTTGCCACCAAACGCGTCGCGATATTCAGGCCTTCATTGCGCAACTGCGCGATCCAGCGGGGAAAGAAACCCAGCGCCAATGAGTGAGCGGCAGCGACTTGCATCACTTCGCCCTGCCCGCCTTCCAGGTGATGAAGATGACGCAGCACTTCACCCAACTGTTCGACCACCGTCCGCGCCGTCACCAGAAACAATTGCCCCGCCGCCGTCAGCTCGACGGGCGTGCGCGAGCGATTGACCAGTTGCAGCCCCAGCGCGGCTTCAAGGCTGCGGATCCGCCGGCTGAAGGCCGGTTGTGTCACGAAGCGTCGTTCCGCAGCCTGGGAGAAGCTGCGGGTGGCGGCCAGGGCGCTGAAGTCCTCAAGCCATTTACTTTCCAGATTCATCACGTCCTCCCGGACACGCACCAATTTAGGTCACACGCTCGCCGCACACACGGCGTCACACCGACATTATGCCGAATGTGCATAGGCCAGTGTTTAACAGCATTGGCCGAAATTTCTCCACAAGCCTAGCATTTGCAGTGTTCCGGCACAGACCGGGTCCATATCGAGATGATTTCTATCATGTCCTCCGCTGCATCTTTCCGCACAGAAAAAGACCTGCTTGGCGTACTCGAAGTACCTGCACAAGCGTATTACGGCATCCAGACCCTGCGAGCGGTGAACAACTTCCGCCTCTCGGGCGTTCCGATTTCGCATTACCCTAAGCTGGTTGTCGGTTTGGCGATGGTCAAACAGGCCGCCGCTGACGCCAACCGCGAACTGGGTCACCTGAGCGAAGCCAAGCACGCTGCCATCAGCGAAGCTTGTGCACGTCTGATCCGCGGCGATTTCCACGAAGAATTCGTGGTGGACATGATTCAAGGCGGCGCTGGCACTTCAACCAACATGAATGCCAACGAAGTCATTGCCAACATCGCGCTGGAGGCCATGGGTCACCAGAAAGGCGAATACCAATACCTGCACCCGAACAACGACGTGAACATGGCGCAGTCGACCAACGACGCCTATCCGACCGCGATCCGCCTGGGTCTGCTGTTGGGTCACGACGCACTGCTGGCCAGTCTCGACAGCCTGATCCAGTCGTTTGCTGCCAAAGGTGAAGAATTCAGCCACGTTCTGAAGATGGGTCGTACCCAGCTGCAAGACGCTGTGCCGATGACCCTGGGCCAGGAATTCCGTGCATTCGCCACGACCCTGGGCGAAGACCTGGCGCGTCTGAAAACACTGGCACCTGAACTGCTGACCGAAGTGAACCTGGGCGGTACTGCGATCGGTACCGGCATCAACGCCGACCCGCGTTACCAACACCTGGCCGTTCAGCGTCTGGCATTGATCAGCGGCCAACCGCTGGTTCCGGCTGCCGACCTGATTGAAGCCACGTCCGACATGGGCGCCTTCGTATTGTTCTCCGGCATGCTCAAGCGTACCGCGGTCAAACTGTCGAAGATCTGCAACGACCTGCGTCTGCTGTCCAGCGGCCCACGCACCGGCATCAACGAAATCAACCTGCCGGCGCGTCAGCCAGGCAGCTCGATCATGCCAGGCAAGGTCAACCCGGTTATTCCGGAAGCCGTAAACCAGGTTGCGTTCCAGATCATCGGTAACGACCTGGCCCTGACCATCGCGGCCGAAGGCGGCCAGCTGCAACTGAACGTGATGGAGCCGCTGATCGCGTTCAAGATCTTCGACTCGATCCGTCTGCTGCAACGCGCCATGGACATGCTGCGCGAGCACTGCATCACCGGCATTACTGCCAACGAAGAGCGCTGCCGCGAACTGGTCGAACACTCGATCGGCCTGGTCACCGCACTGAACCCGTACATCGGCTATGAAAACGCCACCCGCATCGCCCGTATCGCCCTCGAAAGCGGCCGTGGCGTGCTGGAACTGGTGCGCGAAGAAGGCCTGCTCGACGACGCCATGCTCGCCGACATCCTGCGCCCGGAAAACATGATTGCTCCGCGTCTGGTGCCTCTGAAGGCTTAACCGAACGCAACAGCGGCCCTTGCTCTTTTAACGAAGAGCAAGGGCCACGCTCACCAGGTCGAGGGACTAGACACCTCTCACCTTTTGAGGGCTTGGGGATTTAATCCCCAGGCCCTTTTTTTTGATTTTTTGCGGATGCGTCACTTCTGTAGGAGCACGGCTTGCCGGCGATGGCGCCCTCACTATCGCCATCGCCGGCAAGCCGTGCTCCTACAGGAAAGCCACCTCGTTTTACCGCTTGCACCATAATCGGGCAGACGGACGGCACACTCATCGGTATAGTGCCGCCCCTCTTCGCGTGAGCGGTCGTCGGTAACGAGGCCCAAACCCATGCGAAACCCGAACTAATAACAAACCTGCGAAATGGGACCGGGACGAACACGCGCCTCATCTGTTGTGCCACGCGCACTTCGGTGTAACGCGATATTTCTACCTGCCCCGCATTTGCCTAAACAAAAAACAGCGAGGAATAATCCATGCTCGAAGTCATCAACGACTTCCTCTCAGGGAAAGTACTGATCGTGCTCATTGTCGGGCTCGGAAGCTACTTCACGATCCGCTCGCGTTTCGTTCAATTGCGCCACTTTTTCCATATGTTCGCGGTGTTCCGCGACAGCCTCAAAAGCAGCGCCGGGCAACTCAGTTCGTTCCAGGCCCTGATGCTCAGCCTCGCCGGTCGCGTTGGCGCAGGTAACATCGCCGGTGTCGGCATCGCCGTGACCCTGGGTGGCCCGGGTGCAGTGTTCTGGATGTGGGTGACCGCGCTGGTCGGCATGTCCAGCAGCTTCTTCGAGTGCTCTCTCGGTCAGCTGTACAAGCGCACCGATTCCGACGGCACCTACCGTGGCGGTCCGTCCTACTACATCCAGCACGGTCTGCAGAAGCGCTGGTTGGGTATGGTCATGGCGTTCCTGTTGCTGGTGACCTTCGGTTTCGCCTTCAACGGCCTGCAAGCCCATGCCGTGACGCACTCGCTGAACAACGCATTCGGCTTCGACACCACCTATACCGGCATCGCACTGGCGGTGTTGCTGGGTATGGTGTTCATCGGCGGGATCAAACGTATTGCCAAAGTCGCCGACCTGCTGGTGCCAGTGAAAACTCTGGTGTACATCGGCGTGACCATCTATGTGATCGTGCTGCAATTCGATCAAGTACCCGGCATGTTGATGACCATCGTCAAAAGCGCTTTCGGTCTCGACCAGGCATTTGGCGGCCTGATCGGCAGCGCCATTGTCATGGGCGTGAAACGCGGCGTGTTCGCCAACGAAGCGGGCCTGGGCAGCGCGCCAAACGTGGCCGCCGTGGCTTCGGTCGAGCACCCGGTGGCACAAGGCGTGGTTCAGGCGTTCAGCGTGTTCCTCGACACTTTCGTGATCTGCACCTGTACCGCGCTGCTGATCCTGCTCTCGGGTTTCTACACCCCCGGCTTCGAAGGCGATGGCATTGCCTTGACCCAGAACTCGCTGGCCGCCGTGGTCGGTGACTGGGGCCGGATATTCATCTCCGTGGCCCTGTCGTTGTTCGTGTTCACCTCGATTCTCTACAACTACTACCTGGGCGAGAGCAACCTGCGCTTTTTGATCGGTGAAAACCGCAAGGCGCTGATGGGTTATCGTGCGCTGGTGCTGGTGTTGATCTTCTGGGGCGCCATCGAAAACCTGGGCACTGTGTTCGCCTTCGCCGACATCACCATGACGATGCTCGCGTTCGTGAACCTGATCGCGCTGTTCCTGTTGTTCAAGGTCGGCATGCGCATCCTGCGTGACTACGATGACCAGCGTGCGGCCGGAATCAAGACGCCGGTGTTTGATTCGAGCAAATTCGCCGATTTGGACCTCGACCTGAAGGCCTGGCCAGCCAACCCGCCAGCACCTGCCCCGACAGCAACAACCGAGCCGCAAGGCGTACCCGCAGCGCAACGCTGACCGGTAAACGACGGGTACACAACCTGTGGGAGCCAGCCTGCTGGCGATGACGGACTGTCAGTGACACATTAGTGTCTAACATACCGCTATCGCCGGCAAGCCGGTCTCGCTCCCACATGTCATCTCTTGCGGAGACTTCCCCATGGTTCCCAATTCCTTTCCTGCCGCCCAACACGTGATGGTGCTCTACACCGGTGGCACCATCGGCATGCAAGCCAGCGCCCACGGCCTGGCCCCGGCGTCCGGCTTCGAAGCGCGGATGCGTGAATACCTGCACAGCCAGCCTGAGCTGGTGGTGCCGCAGTGGCGTTTTCGCGAGATGTCGCCACTGATCGACAGCGCCAACATGTCCCCGGCGTATTGGCAGCAACTGCGCGAAGCCGTGGTCGACGCTGTAGATGTGCAGGGCTGCGACAGCGTGCTGATCCTGCACGGCACGGATACCCTGGCCTACAGCGCAGCGGCCATGAGTTTTCAGTTACTCGGCCTGCACGCCCGCGTGTGTTTTACCGGCTCGATGCTGCCGGCCGGCGTGACGGACAGCGATGCCTGGGAAAACCTCAGCGGTGCGCTGGTTGCCCTCGGCCATGGCCTGGCACCGGGCGTTCATCTGTACTTCCACGGCGAACTGCTGGACCCGACGCGTTGCGCGAAGGTACGCAGTTTCGGGCGTCATCCGTTCAAGCGGCTCGAGCGTCAGGGTGGCGGTGTGAAAGCCGCTTCGCTGCCGGCAGCGTTGAATTACAACCAACCGAAGCAACTGGCGAAGGTTGCGGTGCTGCCGCTGTTTCCTGGCATCAGCGCCGACATTTTGGACGGCCTGCTCGACAGCGGCATTCAAGGTCTGGTGCTGGAGTGCTACGGCAGCGGCACCGGGCCGAGCGACAATCCAGAGTTCCTCGCCAGCCTGGAACAGGCGCGGGACAAGGGTGTTGTGGTTGTAGCCGTCACCCAATGCCATGAAGGTGGCGTCGAGCTGGATGTTTACGAGGCTGGCAGTCGGTTGCGTGGTGTGGGTGTGCTTTCAGGTGGCGGCATGACCCGTGAAGCGGCGTTCGGCAAGTTGCATGGCTTACTGGGTGCCGGGCTCGACACCGCTGAAGTGCGGCGCCTTGTAGAACTCGACCTCTGCGGCGAACTTAGCTGACACATTACAACCCCCTGTAGGAGTGAGCCTGCTCGCGATAGCGGTCGCCCATCCAACATGGGTGCTGACTGATACACCGCCATCGCGAGCAGGCTCACTCCTATGTATGGACTCGCCCCCACTGTCTACCTGCTTTTCAAACACTGCTACCCGGTTGCATCTATGTATAAGGCCTATTCGAGGAAGCCATCTTTGGCTTCTGGCCAACATTGGTTGAGCTCACGGTATGCCGATTACATTCAGGCCTCGAAGGCC
>NZ_JBFUIH010000022.1:0-133769 GCF_056401975.1 Pseudomonas sp. P4_C8
AGGAAGCCCACCAAACCAGAACAACGCCCAAGCACCAGCACTAAAATGGCCAAGTAGGCGCCATCGAGCGGCTATATGGCCGTGATCATCCATAAAACCGATGACCGCAACCAATCCTCCAGCACCGCCTAAAGCCACCAGGGCTTCCCAGGGAACTAAATTTGCCCAACCCAATAATGGTAGTGAGAGCAGGAAAGCTACAACGATTGCAACCCCTCCACCCCGAGGAGTAGGAACCGAATGGGAACTACGAGCGTTGGGAATATCAATAATACTTAACGCAAGCGCATAGCGACGTAATCCCGCAGTAAGACATAACGAAGCAATGGCCACAGCAGGAATTAACCACCAGTAAATCATTGTTTGCGACTCTCTTGAAAGTGTATAGCCGCCTCCTTCAAGGCGGAATCCACCGAAACTAATGGTTTCCAGCCTAAAACTTCGCGAGTCTTGCTTATATCTACCTGCAGCGACCCACATAGCCGTTGCGACAGATCTGACTTCCCAAGAAGGCGAGCGCCTAAGCGAAGTATCCATACTGGCACAGGAAGTAGGCGCGCGGGCTTGTCCAACGCACGCGCCATTCTCCGCAATAGTTCAGAAGTCGACAGGTCTTCACCGTCACTTACCATGAAGGTTTGATTGGCAGCCGCAGGGTGTTCCATACATAAAACAATAAGGTCAACCAAGTTATCTAACGCAACAAGGCTTCGACTATTTCGAATCGCGCCAAATGGTAAAGGAACGCCTTTATCAAGCCACTGCATCATCTTCAGAAAATTCGCCTTAACACCAGGCCCATAAACCAATACAGGTCTGATTATTACAACYTCCATCCCTGTCTTTTCTGCAATAGCTTTCAGCCCTAATTCTGCTTCCATTTTGGAAACACCATACGGATCTAAAGGTGCAGGTGCTGTCTCAGGTGAGTAAGCATCACTCTTTGTCGTGCTCTCTCCATTGACCTTTATAGAGCTTATAAAAACGAAACGACGAACACCAGCTGAGGCCGCCTGCTCAGCAAGCTTTAGCGTCCCTTTAACATTAACTGCTCTAAACGCCTCGAGAGGATCTAATGCTTGATCGTTCATAACATGAACTCGAGCCGCCGTATGGACGATAACGTCCATACCAATCAAATTTGGCGTCCAATCCACAGAAGAGGAAAGTTCAAAATTTTTTAGCATGCGCACCGTATCAGGACAATCGATAGACTCACGACGCGCGGCTGCAAAAACCTCAACATTTTTTTTGTTTGCTAAAACCTTAAGCAGCCTACTGCCAACAAATCCAGACGATCCCGTCACCAATACGCGCATGCGTCCACCCTTTTATGCCTTAGACCATACGGTACGATTAATATAGTCCGTATAACTATAAATAACTCGTGCTATCTGTTTTGAGACTGGGCCGCCAAGATAGTCCTTTACAACAGGAATGACACGAGCCCCACGGTGATGCTGACTTGTCACAACCCGCACGGCATCCAGCACCCGGTCAACTTTAAGCCCACACATGATGAGCGTTCCCTCATCCATTCCTTCGGGGCGCTCATGAGCATTACGAATTGTAACCGCCGGGAGGTTCAACAAAGAGGCCTCCTCGGTAATGGTTCCGCTGTCAGACAGGACACAAAACGAACCCATCTGCAGCTTGATATAATCTAGCAAACCAAAAGGCTTGACAAACCGAATCAATGGATGTTCAAGGGACTCACCCAATGCTTCAAGACGTTTACGCGTGCGTGGATGCGTAGAGACAATAACTGGAAATCCATAATTATCGGCCAATGCACGAAGCGACCCTAGGAGATCGATCAAGTTTTCAGGTGTATCGACATTTTCCTCGCGGTGAGCACTAACTACAAAAAATTTGCCATCCTCAAGTTGCTCTCGCTCCAAGATATTAGACGCCAAAATTTTCGGCATATAATGATCAAGAACTTCCTCCATGTGCGACCCGGTTTTAATGATCGTTTCAGGCCTAATGCCTTCATCTAAGAGATACCGACGAGCATGCTCAGTCAAAACCAGGTTAATATCACTCAGATGGTCAAGAACCTTACGATTCAATTCTTCGGGCACTCGCTGATCAAAACAACGATTGCCTGCTTCCATATGAAAAACCGGAATTTTTCGACGCTTAGCCGCGATCACGGCCAAGCAGGTGTTGGTATCTCCATACAACAAAAGCGCGTCAGGCTTTTCCAGTTCGAATATCGCGTCTGACTTCGAGATAACTTCAGCAATAGTCTGTGCTGCTGTCTCACCCACAGCACCAAGAAAATGGTCGGGCTTTCGAATTTCAAGATCATCAAAAAAAACCTGATTCAACTCATAGTCATAGTTTTGACCAGAGTGAACGAGAACATGATCAGTCTGCTTATCCAATTCTGCAATAACACGACTCATCTTAATAAGTTCGGGCCGTGTTCCCACCAGCGTCATTACCTTAAGCATCTAATTGCTCCTTAATGAAGTCCAACTTCAATAAAAGTTCTYTAATGCCAGGAACATCCAAACGCTCGGTATTATGCGAAGTATAGTCATCCAATTCGGAAATATTTTGCTCGCCTTCGACAAAGTATTTCTTGTAATTAAGATCCCTATTATCGGCAGGAATACGATAGTACCGCCCCATATCCTCGGCTTTAGCCATTTCTTCACGTGAAATTAGTGATTCGTACAATTTTTCGCCGTGACGAGTACCGATGACTTTGATTGCGTTATCGCCCAAGAAAAGCTCTTTAAGCGCCTGAGCCAAATCAGCAACAGTGGATGCCGGTGCTTTTTGAACAAAAATGTCGCCTTGCTCGGCATGCTCAAATGCGTGAAGAACCAAATCTACAGAGTCATCAAGTGACATCAGGAAACGCGTCATACTTGGATCTGTAACAGTCAGTTCATCACCGTCCTTAAGCTGTTTGACAAAAAGAGGAATTACCGACCCTCGAGATGCCATAACATTTCCGTAACGGGTAGAACAGATGACAGGTCCGGTTTCGGGAATGATCCGGGACTTGGCAACTACAAGCTTCTCAGCCATAGCCTTGGAGATACCCATTGCGTTAATGGGGTATACGGCTTTGTCAGTACTAAGTACAACGACTCGACTGACATTATTGGCAATAGCCGCATTGAGTACGTTTTCAGTACCAATTACGTTGGTTTTAACGGCCTCCATCGGGTAAAACTCACAAGATGGAACTTGTTTAAGCGCCGCGGCGTGAAATATGTAGTCCACACCGACCATCGCTTGGGAAACACTAGCGTAGTCCCTGACATCGCCGATATAAAATTTGACTTTGTCATTACCTAACGCTATACGCATGTCTTCCTGTTTTTTTTCATCACGACTAAAAACACGAATCTCCTTGACGTTTGTATCGAGAAAACGCTTGAGAACAGTGTTTCCAAACGAACCAGTAMCGCCCGTTATCATCAGAATCTTATCGTCGAACATATTGATCACCAAAATTTAAAAAATGGAAGTCTAACGGTTAGCGCGCATAGCTTCAATTAGATCAGGCCACTGTGGAGGCGCATACCCTGTAGCCGTTCGGAACCGAGACGAATCTAATGACCGATCAATTTGTAGCTGCTCATCCGGGACAATGCTGATTTCTTTTTGATAAGTCTTGGCGACATGGCGCAACAACGTCAGCTTATCGATTGGCTCTGCAGAGACATGGTATAACCCTTGGAGGGCAGGCTGCGGGATTACAAAATCTAGAATGACGCGAGCCAGTTCAACTGTTGGTAACCCGGAAAAAACAGCTTTTGAAAACCCTTTGACAGAGCCGGATTGCGAAAGAAACCAGTCAATGAGCGATGATTGACTATTCAGCTCATGTCCGATAATTGAAGTACGAAGAGTAACAACATGCGATTGGTCAACAATTTCTCCGATATACTTAGATTTTCCATACAAATCTTCAGCATCAGAAACATCGTTTTCTTTATACATACCCTTTCGACCGGAAAAAACACAATCAGTACTAATATGTACTAAGCGGCTCCCGACCAAAGCACACAGTTTGGCCAGCCGATGGGGCAACATTGCGTTAATGGGTAATACAGACAAAGGATCTTTAGCAGAGCTTAATTGCTTAATCAGCCCAATACAGTTAATTACAACATCAGGCTTAGAGCGCTCAAAGACATCGACTAAAGAGTCTTGATCAAGAACATCAACGCCCGAGATCAAATTACCTTTAACTTTGCCATCAAAACTATCAATTGCTTTAGCATTACGAACTGTCCCAATAACACTCAATGCAGACGAACTGCTGAGCACTTTGAAAACAGCATTACCCAGCATACCTGTTGCACCCAAGACCAATACACGCATTCCAGCACCTATTTTCTGTTGAGACGCGCAGTCAAGATATCAATCAATCGACCGCTTTGAAAATCCATATCAAAATTTTCATTAAAATATTTCAATCCTGCCAGCCCCATTTTATCACGCTCAACGCTTGAGCTCTCTTTCAATGCTAAAATGGTTGCAGCCAACAGCTGACCACTTGCAGGGGGGCACACCAATCCGGCGCCTGACTCACTGATCACCCGAGCCCCCTCCCCCCTTAAGGCCGCAATAATCGGGCGACCAGCGGCAAGATAAGCCTGAATTTTGCTAGGAATAGTATAAGAGAAAATTTCCTCATCATTCAGAGAAACCAACAACGCAGCAGCACATTCAAATAATTCAGGCATGGCATCCGCCGGAAAGCGACCAGGCAACACCAGGTTATCCAGATGAAGTGATTTTTTTTGGCTTGCCACCCATTCGAGCATGCTGCCACTGCCGACAATGAATATCCTCACCCCTGCTTCTTGCTTTAATAACGACGCGGCCTCAACAATACTTTCCACTGACTGAGCCGTACCAATGTTACCCGCAAACACCACGCTGAAATGGCTTTCGAGCTCACTTTTCAGAGTTTCGGGAATGACATTCCCTATAACTGAAAAATTTTTGCCATCTATTGAATTTGGAAAATAGACCAATTTTTCCGAACTAGCATACTTTTTTGTCGGTTCAAAAAAAGCCCGAGACTGCAGCAACAGAGTATCACAACACTTATAAATACCACGAACCATATACCCCACTGACTTGAGCACCCACGACTTCTTAACAAACCCGGTCGCAGAAAGACTTTCCGGCCATAAGTCCTGCACCCAGACAGCTAAGTGTGCGCGCTTGGCCCACTTTAAGAGTATCGCGGGTATTACCTGGACAATAGGCGAAGGGGCAAAAACTATAATCGCATCGAATTTTTTCCCCTTAAGGAGTTTAGGGAAATACCAAAGCCCCATCACAACAAATGACAAGTAATTCAATACCAGTTTTTTAGCCCCTCCCTTGCCACGAGGATAAACTGGCACACGAACCACATCGATCAGCGAGGAATAGCGCTCGCACTGCACCCCCTTGGCACTGTAACCGTCATAAATATCCCCATCGGGATAATTGGGCTTCCCTGTGGCAACGGTAACTTCATGCCCCTTACTGGCAAGCTTGATCGCCAAATCATTTATTACAAATGATTCCGGCCAAAAATACTGGGACATCAGCAAAATACGCATATACGCTAATCAAACCTGTTAAATAAGCGCGCTATTAGTAATAACTTCATTCCGCGAAAACCTTCGAAAATTAAAAAAATAGCCAACTAGTAAACATAAAAAAACACTGCATAAGTAGCAGAGCTATACCTCTGCAAAACTCCAACAACTCTCGACAAATCGACACGTAAACACCCAATCAGCGAGAATTGGAGACCCAAGGGAAATAACTGACGAATAGACGCCACAAGACAATAAAGCCCATCCAAAACATAACGAGGCTTCTGGCTAACGTCGACCGGCGCTTCAAGACTGCCTGCGAAAGCAAGCTTATCGGCGTTAACTACCGAGTCGCTCTTACTGGGGATGATATGACGAATGAATACCGAACTGATAAATCCAGCGACGCAGGTTACGAGCGTTTTCATGCAAAACTATACCCTTGAGTTCCCGACAGCCATCGATCTACCACTGCCCAATCCATGAATGCAAAGCCATCCGTGCTAACTGAGGCCTCTGACAGAGCTAACCTCAACTGGAGTGGCCATATACCACCACTCGGAAAAACACACTATTTTACAGCTTAGTGCTGGTTTTACTAATAGTTACAGACAATCTGCGACGCAAATACGACGTGCTCCTCGTGCCCGTCTCAATCAGACAAGGCGCTTGCGAGAAGCCCTAGACGTACGCCCCAGCAGCCAACCGAGAATCGGGCCTATAACCATGCCGATTAGCAAAGCAAGAATAATCACCAGCGATACTGGCAGTTGCGGCCCCGCCCAACCAAGAAACAACAAGGAAACCGATTGCTGATTCTCGAGAATAAAAGCCAGAATCGCCAAAATCATCAACAAAGCGAACAATGCCATTAGTACGCGCTTGAGATTATGCATGAGCGCCTCCCAGGATTTCGGCCACTGTCAAAGCCCTTCCTCCTCGTCCTCGTTCACACGATCACGCAGTTCTTTCCCCGGCTTGAAATGCGGGACAAACTTTCCATCCAGGCTAACCGACTGACCGGTTTTCGGATTACGCCCAACCCGCGGCGCCCGATAGTGCAAAGAGAAACTGCCAAACCCACGGATCTCAATACGATCCCCTGTGGCCAGGCATTGTGACATTTGCTCAAGCATGGTCTTGATGGCCAACTCCACATCCTTGGACGAGAGCAGCCCTTGATGGGTGACAATTCGTTCTATCAACTCCGACTTCGTCATATTTTTCCCTTCTTTTTCAAGCAGCTAGGAAAAGCGCTTCAAAGGTTTTAGCATGCCAGGAAGAATTTGAACAGCCTGAGCGCTGACATATCTTTACCAAGGAAGCCAGCCAATCTCAAACAGCTACAACACAGATCAACCTCAATGACAGACCACCAGCAAGGTCCGTGTCAGATATCCTGCAGGATTGAAACCAAAAGGAAATACATCTTCTTCCTTCACATCATCGGACCTTGCCAGGATTTTATACCCCGACGCCTTACACTCCTTTTCCGCACGCTTGCGGCATTTTTCCCACCCGGAGCCCAGCCCCGAACAATCAATCTCGATTCCACTGACCCCACGTACGACGTGAGTCTTGGCATTAGTAGTACAACCCGCCAATGTCAGTACTGCTATTGCGACAATGAGCTTGTTCATTCACTTCCTTATGCCAGAAACCCCACCCGACTGCCGCTCACTTCAGGCCAAAGGTTAGCTGCAAACAAACGATTGATCTGGTTAAAGAAAGAGACAGCGCATCGCAGATATTGGCTTCACAAACAACGATTGCAGCCGCAAGCACCAACGATGCCCATCAAATCGCAGGCACAAAAAAGGGCGACCGAAGTCGCCCTTTTTCTATGGTCTGACAGAACTTAGTTCTGTTTTTCCATTTGTGCACGCAACAGGTCGCCCAGAGTGGTAGGACCAGCAGCGACGTCAGCAGCAGGCTTGTCTTTCAAGCTCTGGATTGCTTCTTTCTCGTCTTCAACGTCTTTCGACTTGATCGACAGCTGGATTACACGGCTCTTGCGGTCAACGCTGATGATCTTGGCTTCTACTTCTTCGCCTTCTTTCAGAACGTTACGCGCGTCTTCAACGCGGTCACGGCTGATTTCGGAGGCTTTCAGAGTCGCTTCGATATCGTCGGCCAGAGTGATGATGGCGCCTTTAGCGTCAACTTCTTTCACGATGCCTTTAACGATTGCGCCTTTGTCGTTCTCTTGAACGTACTCGGAGAACGGATCGCTTTCCAGTTGCTTGATACCCAGGGAGATGCGCTCGCGCTCTGGGTCAACCGACAGGATAACGGTGTCCAGTTCGTCGCCCTTCTTGAAGCGGCGAACGGCTTCTTCGCCCACTTCGTTCCAGGAGATGTCGGACAGGTGAACCAGACCGTCGATGCCGCCGTCCAGACCAATGAAGATACCGAAATCGGTGATCGACTTGATGGTGCCGGAGATTTTATCGCCCTTGTTGAACTGGCCAGAGAAATCTTCCCATGGGTTAGATTTGCACTGCTTGATGCCAAGGGAGATACGACGACGTTCTTCGTCGATATCCAGAACCATAACTTCCACTTCGTCGCCGACTTGTACGACTTTCGAAGGGTGGATGTTCTTGTTGGTCCAGTCCATTTCGGAAACGTGTACCAGACCTTCAACGCCTTCTTCCAGCTCAGCGAAGCAGCCGTAGTCGGTCAGGTTGGTTACACGAGCGGTAACGCGAGTGCTTTCTGGGTAACGGGCTTTGATAGCAACCCATGGATCTTCGCCCAGTTGCTTGAGGCCCAGGGAAACACGATTGCGTTCGCGATCGTACTTCAGAACCTTGACATCGATCTCGTCGCCAACGTTGACGATTTCGGAAGGATGCTTGATACGCTTCCAAGCCATGTCGGTAATGTGCAGCAGGCCATCGACGCCACCCAGATCGACGAATGCGCCGTAATCGGTGAGGTTTTTGACGATACCTTTGACTTGCTGACCTTCCTGCAGGGATTCCAGCAGAGCTTCACGCTCGGCGGAGTTCTCGGCTTCGAGGACGCTGCGACGGGAAACGACAACGTTGTTGCGTTTCTGGTCGAGTTTGATGACCTTGAATTCCAGCTCTTTGCCTTCCAGGTGCGTAGTATCGCGCACAGGACGGACGTCAACCAGAGAACCTGGCAGGAACGCACGGATGCCGTTAACGTCGACAGTGAAGCCGCCTTTAACCTTACCGTTGATAACGCCCTTGACCACTTCTTCGGCTGCGAAGGCTGCTTCCAGAACAATCCAGCATTCAGCGCGCTTGGCTTTTTCACGGGACAGCTTGGTTTCACCAAAGCCATCTTCAACCGAGTCCAGAGCAACGTGAACTTCGTCACCGACGTTGATGTTCAGTTCGCCAGCGTCGTTGTAGAACTGCTCAAGCGGGATGAGTGCTTCAGACTTCAGGCCAGCGTGAACGGTTACCCAGCGAGCTTGGTAATCGATATCAACGATAACACCGGTGATGATGGAGCCTGCCTGAAGGTTCAGGGTTTTTAGGCTTTCTTCAAAGAGTTCCGCAAAGCTTTCGCTCATTTTAATTCCTGTTGAATAAGGGCGAAGGATACGCCCATCTCCACATCCCAGACGACGTGGGTTATGTTCATTAGAAGAAGCACCCGCAAGACTATGACTGGTCCCCTGCGAGGCTTCTTGGTCACCCGGCGATATCGCGAATGGCGATCTCGCTCATGATGCGTTCCAGCACCTGATCGATGGATAATTCCGTGGAATCCAGCTGTATGGCGTCAGCCGCCGGTTTGAGCGGGGCTACCGCTCGCTGGGTGTCACGCTCATCGCGGACACGTATCTCATCTAGCAGACTCGACAGACTAACACCATCGACTTTGCCCTTCAACTGCAAGTATCGACGGCGCGCACGCTCCTCGGCACTGGCAGTGAGGAAAATCTTCAACGGCGCGTCCGGAAAAACCACTGTGCCCATATCTCGGCCATCGGCTACCAGTCCCGGCATTTCCTGAAAAGCACGCTGACGCTGCAGTAGCGCCTCGCGTACTGCGGGCAATGCAGCGATTTGGGACGCGCCAGCACCAACACTTTCCGTACGAATCACATCGCTGACTTCGTCGCCTTCTAGAATGATTCGCTGCAGCTGACCGTCCGTCGCACCGATGAATTGCACGTCCAAATGCGCTGCAAGCGCCTTCAGCAACTCTTCATTGGTCAGATCAACACCATGATTGTGCGCGGCGAACGCCAGCAAACGGTACAGCGCACCGGAATCCAGAAGGTTCCAGCCCAGACGCTTCGCCAGTATCCCGGCGATCGTACCTTTACCGGAACCGCTCGGGCCATCAATGGTAATGACTGGCGACTTGTTGATCACGACTGAGCCTCTTCAGCTACCCGGATACCGACCTGCGCGCACAGCGCGAGGAAGTTCGGGAACGACGTCGCGACGTTGGCGCAATCATGGATGCGGATCGGTGCAGTAGCGCGCAGCGATGCAACGCTGAATGCCATGGCAATCCGGTGGTCGCCATGACCATGCACTTCGCCGCCGCCGATCTGGCCGCCGTCGATAATGATGCCATCCGGGGTCGGTTCGCATTTGACGCCCAGCGCCAGCAAGCCATCAGCCATGACCTGAATCCGGTCCGACTCTTTGACCCGCAACTCTTCAGCACCACGTAGTACCGTGCGCCCTTCGGCACAGGCCGCAGCCACGAACAGCACCGGGAATTCGTCGATGGCCAGTGGAACCAGCGCCTCGGGAATCTCGATACCTTTGAGTTTAGCTGCACGTACGCGCAAGTCCGCGACAGGCTCGCCACCGACTTCACGCTGGTTTTCCAGGGTGATATCGCCGCCCATCAGACGCAGGATGTCGATCACGCCGGTACGGGTCGGATTGATGCCGACGTGTTCCAGCACCAGCTCCGAACCTTCGGCGATCGATGCGGCCACCAGGAAGAACGCAGAAGACGAGATATCGCCCGGCACTTCAATATGGGTCGCAGTCAGTTTGTGCCCGGACTCGACCGACGCAGTCGCGCCATTGACGGTGACCAGGTAGCCAAAGCCTTGCAGCATGCGTTCGGTATGGTCGCGCGTCGGTGCAGGCTCGGTAACGGTGGTCTTGCCTTCGGCGTACAAACCGGCCAGCAACAGACAGGATTTCACCTGAGCACTGGCCATCGGCATGGTGTAGGTCAGGCCTTTGAGCGTGCTGCCGCCGCGAATGGTCATTGGCGGACGACCTTCAGCGGCAGTCTCGATCACGGCGCCCATTTCACGCAGCGGATTGGCCACGCGATTCATCGGACGCTTGGACAGCGAAGCGTCGCCGGTCAGGGTGCTGTCGAAGTTCTGCGCAGCCAGCAGGCCAGACAGCAGGCGCATCGAGGTGCCGGAGTTGCCCAGATAGATTGGGCCCGGCGCTGGCTTCAGGCCATGCAGGCCGACACCGTGAATGGTCACGCGACCATGGTGCGGACCCTCGATCACAACACCCATGTCACGGAAGGCTTGCAGGGTCGCCAGAGCGTCTTCGCCCTCCAGGAAGCCTTCGACTTCGGTGACGCCTTCGGCCAGGGAACCGAGCATGATCGAACGGTGGGAAATCGATTTATCGCCCGGTACACGAATCCGCCCAGTCAGGCGGCCACCAGGTTGTGCCAGGAAAATCAGGTCGTTGGAGTTCATAGCGTCCACATAGGCCCGGCGGGCCAGGATTTTACTGAAATGCTCGCGGGCAACCCGGGCGCGAGTGAACACGCCCAACAATTGGTGCCCATCCCCTGCATCGACCGCGTCGCGCAAGGCGTCGAGGTCGCTGCGAAATGTATCAAGTGTGCGCAGGACAGCTTCGCGGTTGGCGAGGAAGATGTCGTGCCACATGACCGGGTCGCTTCCCGCGATTCTTGTGAAATCGCGAAAACCGCCGGCAGCGTAACGGAAGATCTCTAGGTTTTCATTGCGCTTGGCCAACGAATCGACCAAACCGAACGCCAACAGGTGCGGCAAATGGCTGGTCGCCGCCAACACTTCATCGTGGCGCTCGACCTGCATGTGCTCGACATCGGCGCCCAATTCGCGCCACAAACGGTCGACCACCGCCAGCGCGGCCGGATCGGTTTGATCCAGCGGCGTCAGAATCACTTTATGACGACGGAACAGCTCGGCGTTGGAGGCTTCCACCCCGCTCTGCTCGGAACCGGCAATCGGATGCCCCGGCACAAACCGCGACGGAATCCCGCCAAAGGCTTCGGTCGCCGCACGGACGACATTACCTTTGGCGCTGCCGACGTCGGTCAGAATGGCCGAACCGAGATCCATTGCAGCCAGGCGCACCAACATTTTTTCCATGGCAAGGATCGGCACGGCCAACTGGATCACGTCGGCGCCCTGACAAGCTATCGCCAGGTCTTCTTCGCAGCGATCCACCACGCCCAACTCGACTGCCAGCTTGCGCGACTGCGGATCGAGATCGACCCCAACCACTTCGCGGCACACGCCACTTTCACGCAAGCCCTTGGCGAACGAACCACCGATCAATCCCAGACCGACCACCACCAGGCGACCGATCATAGGTGCAGCAGATTGCAGTGCAGTGACATCAACCACGAGCCAGAACCTTGGTCAGTGCCTCAAGGAAGCGGCTGTTTTCAGCCGGCAAACCAATGGTGATGCGCAGGTGGTTCGGCATGCCGTAGTTGGCCACCGGACGCACGATCACGCCTTCGCGCAACAAGCCCTGAAACACCGGCGCAGCAACGCGACCGAGGTCGACGCAAATGAAGTTGCCTCTGGACGGAATCCAGCTCAAACCCAACTCACGGAAACCGGCTTCCAGTTGCAGCATGCCGGACTCGTTCACGCGACGGCTTTCAGCCAGGTATTCGCTGTCTTGCAGCGCAGCGCAGGCAGCGGCCAGTGCCAGACTGTTAACGTTGAACGGCTGACGCACGCGATTCAGCACGTCCGCGACCACGGCGGTGGACAAACCATAACCGACTCGCAACGCCGCCAGACCGTAAGCCTTGGAGAACGTGCGTGAAACCAGCAGATTCGGATAAGCCGCCAGATAGTCCAGACCGTCCGGCAAATCGCTGCCCTCGGCGTATTCGATGTAGGCCTCGTCCAGCACCACCAGCACATGCGCCGGAACATCCTGGAGGAATTCATCCAGCGCCTCGGCATCGAACCAGGTCCCGGTCGGGTTGTTCGGGTTGGCAATGAAGACTACGCGAGTGTCAGCATCGATTGCCGCCAGTATGGCCGACAGGTCATGCCCCCAGTCTTTGGCGGGAATCACTTTGGCCTGAGCACCAACGGCCTGGGTCACAATCGGGTAGACCGCAAATGCGTGCTCGCTGAACACAGCGTTGAGGCCCGGCGCCAGATAGGCACGTGCGACCAGCTCCAGAATGTCGTTGGAGCCATTGCCCAGCGTCACTTGATTCAGTTCGACGCGGCACTGCTCGGCCAACAGGGTCTTGAGTGCAAAACCATTACCGTCCGGATACCGGGTCAGCTCGGCCAGCGCATTCTGAATCGCCGTCAGCGCTTTGGGACTCGCGCCCAACGGGTTTTCATTGCTGGCCAGTTTGACGATGCTTGCCGGATCAAGGTCCAGCTCGCGCGCCAGTTCATCCACAGGCTTGCCTGGGACGTAAGGCGAAAGTTGTTGCACGCCCGGCTGTGCCAGAGCGAGGAAGTCATCACTCATTTGCTACCCCTTAGAGAACTGCTTTCGGGTAGGAACCCAGCACTTTGAGTGCCACTGCTTCCTGACTGATCTTTTCCAGCACACCTTTGATCAATGGATCGCGATGGTGGCCGACGAAGTCGATGAAGAACACGTAGGTCCATTTACCGCTGCGCGATGGACGCGTCTCGATTCGCGTCAAGTCGATGCCATTGTCGTGGAACGGCACCAGCAATTCGTGAAGCGCGCCGGGCTTGTTGCTCATGGAGACGATGATCGAGGTTTTATCGTCGCCCGTTGGCGGCACTTCCTGACTACCGATCATCAGGAATCGCGTGGAGTTATCCGGACGATCCTCGATTTTCTCGGCCAGTCGGGTCAGCCCGTACAGACCTGCGGCCATGTCGCCGGCAATTGCCGCCGAGTTCCACTCACCCTTAACCCGCTTGGCCGCTTCGGCATTGCTGGACACCGCCACGCGCTCGACATTCGGGTAATGGGCGTCCAGCCACTTGCGGCACTGGGCCAGCGACTGGGCATGGGAATAGATGCGGCTGATGCTGTCAGTCTTGGTGTTTTCACCGACCAACAGGTGGTGGTGAATCCGCAACTCGACTTCGCCACAGATGACCATGTCGTGTTCGAGGAAGCTATCGAGGGTGTGGTTGACCGCGCCTTCGGTGGAGTTTTCCACCGGAACCACGCCAAAGTTCACCGCACCGGCCGCCACTTCGCGGAACACTTCGTCGATCGCCGCCATCGGCTTGCTGATAACAGCGTGGCCGAAGTGTTTCATGGCCGCCGCCTGCGTGAACGTGCCTTCAGGACCGAGGTAAGCCACTTTCAACGGCTGCTCGAGCGCCAGGCACGAGGACATGATTTCGCGGAACAACCGCGCCATCTCTTCGTTACCCAGCGGCCCTTTATTACGCTCCATCACACGCTTGAGCACCTGAGCTTCGCGCTCAGGACGATAGAACACCGGCACTTCGCCTTCGGCCAGCGAGGCCATCTTTACTCGCGCAACTTCCTGGGCGCAGCGTGCGCGCTCACTGATCAGCTCCAGGACTTTCTCGTCCAGGGCATCAATGCGCAGGCGCAGTGCCTTGAGTTCTTGCTCAGACATTAGCCGTGTTCCTTCTCGAACTCTGCCATGTACGAAATCAAAGCGTTGACCGCAACGATGTCGACGGCGTTATAGATGGAGGCGCGCATGCCGCCCACGGAACGGTGACCTTTGAGGTTCAACAGGCCACGCTCGTCGGCACCGACCAAAAATGGCTTGTCCAGACGGTCGTCAGCCAGACGGAACGGCACGTTCATCCACGAGCGATCCGATTTGTTGATCGGGTTGCTGTACAAGCCACTGGCGTCGATGAAGTCATACAGCGTGCGCTGCTTCACTTCATTGAGCTTGCCGATGGCTTCAACACCACCCTGCTCTTTCAGCCACTCGAACACCAGACCGGACAAATACCAGGCCAGGGTCGGCGGGGTGTTGTACATCGAACCATTATCGGCCGCGACCTTGTAATTGAGCATGGTCGGGCACATGGAACGGGCGTGACCCAGCAGGTCTTCGCGAACGATGTTGACCACGACGCCGCTCGGGCCGATGTTTTTCTGGGCGCCGGCGTAGATCATGCCAAAGCGCGAAACATCGATCGGGCGCGACAGAATGTCCGAAGACATGTCGGCCACCAGCGGAACATCACCGGTTTCGGGGATCCACTGGAATTCCAGACCACCGATGGTTTCGTTCGGCGCGTAGTGAACGTAGGCCGCGTCTTTCGACAGGTTCCATTCGTTCTGACCGGGAATAGCGAAATAGTCGTAAGGCTTGGCGGTCGCGGCGACATTTACGTTGCCGTAGCGCGAAGCTTCTTCGATGGCTTTCTGCGACCAGATACCGGTATCGATATAGTCGGCAGTGCCGTTTTCCGGCAACAGGTTCAGAGGAATCTGAGCAAATTGCTGGCTGGCGCCGCCTTGCAGAAACAGCACTTTATAGTTCGAGGGGATATTCAGCAGATCACGCAGATCCTGCTCGGCCTTGGTGGCGATGGACACGAACTCATCACTGCGATGGCTCATTTCCATGACCGACAGGCCCTTGCCGTGCCAATCAAGGAGTTCACCCTGGGCGCGCTGCAGGACAGCTTCGGGAAGTGCCGCAGGACCGGCACAGAAGTTATAGGCTCTCTTGCTCACATCCAATCTCGCTCTGATTTGGTGGTAATCACGCAATACATCACAACATCAATCGACACAGAGTCCCTGCCGAAGCAGAAAACCTGTGGGAGCGAGCCTGCTCGCGAATGCATCACCGCGGTACTGGAGGTGCACTGCGGCGCCTGCAATCGCGGGCAAGCCCAGCTCCTACAAAAAGCCCCTTCACACAGGACCCTCGTGGGTGTCGATATTTTCATACAGGACAAACAACAAGGGGGCGAATTCTCATCCGCCCCCTGTTTGTTCGCTTACTCTTGTGGCTCTTCGTCGGCGGCGGCATCGAGTTGCTGATCGTCAACAACGTCGTCGATCACGACTTCGCCAACGAACTCTGCACCCTCTTCACCTTCCAGCTCTTCACCTTCGACTTCCGACGGTTCCTGAACCCGCTCCAGACCGACCAGTGTTTCATCACTGGCCAGCTTGATCAGGGTCACGCCCTGAGTGTTACGACCCAGGCTGGAAACTTCGTCGACACGGGTACGAACCAACGTGCCCTGGTCAGAAATCAGCATGATTTCCTCGCCATCGAGCACCTGGACCGCGCCGACCAGACGGCCGTTACGGTCGTTGCTGACCATGGCGATAACGCCTTGACCGCCACGCTTGTACTCAGGGAACTCGGTGATCGCCGTGCGCTTGCCGAAACCACGCGCCGAAGCGGTGAGGATCTGGCTGCCTTCTTCCGGGATCAGCATGGAAATCAGCTTCTGGCCTTCCGGCAGACGCATGCCGCGAACACCGCGAGCGGTACGACCCATGGCGCGAACGTCGGTTTCCTTGAAGCGAGTGACCTTGCCGCCGTCGGAGAACAGCATGACTTCGCGCTCGCCATCGGTAATGGCGGCAGAGATCAGTACGTCACCTTCGTCCAGCTCCAGCGCGATCAGACCGACGCTGCGTTGACGGCTGAAGGATTCCAGCGGGGTCTTCTTCACAGTGCCTTTAGCAGTCGCCATGAAGATGAAGTGACCTTCGGTGTATTCCTCGACCGGCAGCATGGTGGTGATGTATTCATCACTGTCCAGCGGCAGCAGGTTGACCAGCGGACGACCACGGGCAGCGCGGGACGCTTCCGGAATTTCGTAGGTTTTCAGCCAGTACACTTTGCCTTTGCTGGAGAACAGCAGCAGCGTGGTGTGGCTGTTGGCAACCAGCAGGTGAGCAATGTAATCCTCATCCTTGACGCCAGTCGCCGATTTACCTTTACCGCCACGACGTTGAGCCTGGTACGCAGCCAATGGCTGGGTCTTGGCGTAGCCACCGTGGGAAATGGTCACGACGCGCTCTTCTTCCGGGATCATGTCACCCAGGGTCAGGTCGAGACGGGCATCGAGGATCTCGGTGCGACGCACATCGCCGTACTCGGCGCGGATCACTTCCAGCTCTTCGCGGATCACTTCCATCAGGCGCGTGGCGCTGCTGAGGATGCGGATCAGTTCGCCGATCTGGTTGAGGATCTCTTGATACTCGGCCAGCAGCTTTTCGTGTTCCAGACCGGTCAGACGGTGCAGTCGCAGTTCCAGAATGGCTTGCGCCTGTTCTGGCGACAGGAAGTACTTGCCGTCGCGCAGGCCGTATTGCGGGTCCAGGGTCTCTGGACGGCAAGAATCGGCACCGGCGCGCTCGACCATGGCCACCACGGCAGAGGATTCCCAGGCGGTGCTGATCAGCGCTTCCTTGGCTTCCGACGGCGTTGGCGAGGCCTTGATCAGGGCGATGACCGGGTCGATGTTCGACAGGGCAACCGCTTGACCTTCCAGAATGTGACCACGTTCGCGGGCTTTACGCAGTTCGAACACGGTACGGCGCGTAACGACTTCGCGACGGTGGCGAACGAAGGCTTCCAGCAGGTCTTTGAGGTTCAGGATCCGTGGACGGCCGTCGATCAGCGCAACGATGTTGATACCGAACACCGCTTGCAGCTGGGTCTGGGCGTAGAGGTTGTTGAGGATCACCTCAGGCACTTCGCCGCGACGCAGTTCGATCACGACGCGCATACCGTCCTTGTCGGACTCGTCGCGCAACTCGGTGATGCCTTCAAGCTTCTTCTCTTTAACCAGCTCGGCGATCTTCTCGATCAGACGGGCCTTGTTGAGCTGGTAAGGGAGTTCGGTAATGACGATCTGCTGACGGCCACCGACCTTGTCGATGTCTTCGATCGTCGAGCGGGCGCGCATGTAAATGCGGCCACGACCGGTACGGTAGGCTTCGATGATGCCGGCGCGACCGTTGATGATCGCGGCGGTCGGGAAGTCCGGACCGGGGATGTATTGCATCAGCTCATCGATGGTCAACTCTGGGTTGTCGATGAGGGCCAGGCAACCGTCGATGACTTCACCGAGGTTGTGCGGCGGAATGTTGGTCGCCATGCCCACGGCGATACCGCTGGAGCCGTTGACGAGCAAGTTGGGAATACGGGTCGGCATGACCGCCGGGATCATTTCGGTGCCGTCGTAGTTCGGCACCCAGTCCACGGTTTCTTTGTGCAGGTCAGCCAGCAGTTCGTGCGCCAGCTTGGTCATGCGCACTTCGGTGTATCGCATGGCCGCGGCGTTGTCGCCGTCCACCGAACCGAAGTTGCCTTGACCGTCTACCAGCAGGTAGCGCAGCGAAAACGGCTGCGCCATGCGGACGATGGTGTCGTACACCGCCGTATCACCGTGCGGGTGATACTTACCGATTACGTCACCGACAACACGGGCAGATTTCTTGTACGGCTTGTTGAAGTCGTTGCCCAGCTCGCTCATCGCGAACAGCACACGCCGGTGCACGGGCTTCAAGCCATCGCGCGCATCCGGCAGGGCCCGCCCGACAATTACGCTCATTGCGTAGTCGAGGTAGGACTGCTTCAGCTCGTCTTCGATATTGACCGGGAGGATTTCTTTGGCCAGTTCGCCCATGAGAAGCTCGATTCCTTTTTCTGGTGAAACTTCGTCACATCCATATGGGACGAACGAAGCTCGCCGCTGCAGGCTGAGTGCCATACACCGACTTACGACAAATCAACAAATGAACCATGGATTTGCGCAGTAAAGACAACCCCGTGGGGCTGCCTCGGAAAACGCCGGATGTTATCACAAGAGCCGCCACGCACCTATCCCCCAGACGCGCATGGAGCATAGTTAGTTGACCGATGACAGGCTTGAGGGAGACGAGAGAGGCTTAGAGGAAAATTTCAGAGGTGAATGAAGCGTATTTGTTGGCTGTCAGGGCCTCATCGCGAGCAGGCTCACTCCCACACAGGATCTGCATCGTTCACAAATCCCTTGTGGGAGCGAGCCTGCTCGCGATGGCAATCTTTCAGGCGCCAGAAATTATTAATGCAGACGCTTGCGGCACATCAACTGCGCCATTTTCGCGGTATCCGGCCGCTCGACGATGCCTTTTTCGGTGACGATCACGTCGATCAGGTCCGCGGGCGTCACATCGAACACCGGGTTGAACGCATCGACATCCGCTCCGACCCGCTTGCCGCCAATCTCCAGCAACTCACGGCCGTCACGCTCTTCGATAGGAATTTCGTCGCCACTGGCCATGTTCAGGTCGATGGTCGAACTTGGTGCGACCACCATGAAGCGCACGCCATGGTGCATGGCGTTGACCGCCAGTTGATAGGTGCCAATCTTGTTCGCCACATCGCCATTGGCGGTGATTCGGTCCGCACCGACGATCACCCAGGTCACGCCTTTGGTTTTCATGATGTGCGCGGCGGCGGAGTCGGCATTCAGGGTCACGGGAATGCCTTCATTGGCCAGCTCCCATGCGGTCAAACGCGAACCTTGCAGCCACGGCCGGGTTTCGTTGGCGTAAACGCGCTCAACCATGCCTTCGATAAAGGCCCCGCGAATCACGCCCAGCGCCGTGCCGAAGCCACCCGTAGCCAGCGCGCCGGTGTTGCAGTGGGTCAGGATCGCCTGGGCGTTACCCTGGTGCTTGCGGATCAAGTCCACACCCAGCTGGGCCATGGTCAAGTTGGCTTCGCGATCACTTTCATGAATGGCGATGGCCTCTGCCTCCAGCGCCACCAGAGGGTCTGCGTCCCCCTTGAGACGATCCAGGCGGTCACGCATTCGACTCAAGGCCCAGAACAGATTCACCGCTGTTGGACGGGAATCGGCCAGTAACGCGTAATCCTCTTCCCACGCTGCCTGCCAGTCACCGCCCTCGGCAATTCGGGCGCGGGCTGACAGCACCATGGCATACGCCGCGCTGATGCCAATCGCTGGCGCACCGCGCACCACCATCGAACGAATGGCCTCGGCCACACCGGCTGCACTGGTGTAGGCAATCCAGGTTTCTTCGAAGGGCAAAATACGCTGATCCAGCAGGTACAGGGCGCCATCACGCCAATCGATGGCCTTCACCTTCTCCGCAGCCAACAGTCGATCGCGCATCCCTCACCCCGCACTCAAGCACAAAAGCCGCCGATTATAGCGAGCCCCCCGCGAAGACGCTCGGGTATACTTCGCCATCCTTTACAAAAGCACTGGAACCCCACCCTCGATGCCGAACACTGCCGCTGCGCTCGACCTGTTGTTGCTGCCGACCTGGCTGGTACCCGTCGAACCCGCTGGTGTTGTCCTCAAAGAGCATGGCCTGGGCATCCTTGACGGACGCATCGTGTTTATCGGCCCACGCTCGGCTGCGTTGAAGCTTAACGCAACTGAAGTCCGTGAATTGCCGGACATGTTACTCAGCCCCGGGCTGATCAACGCTCACGGGCACGCCGCCATGACGCTGTTTCGTGGCCTGGCCGATGATCTGCCACTCATGACCTGGCTGGAAAACCATATCTGGCCGGCAGAAGCCAAGTGGGTCGATGAAGCCTTTGTACGAGATGGTACGGGCCTGGCCATCGCCGAACAGATCAAAGGTGGCATCACCTGCTTCTCTGACATGTATTTCTTCCCAAAGGTTGCCAGCGAGCGCGTGCATAACAGCGGTATTCGCGCGCAAATCGCGATTCCGATCCTCGATTTCCCGATCCCGGGCGCCAGTACGGCGGACGAAGCCATTCGTCAGGGCGTGGAATTGTTTGGCGATCTCAAACACCACGAGCGCATCAAAATCACCTTCGGCCCCCATGCGCCCTATACCGTGGGCGACGAAAACCTGGAAAAAATCCGCATGATCGCCGAAGAGCTGGACGCTTCGATCCACATGCACGTCCATGAAACGGCCTTCGAAGTGCAGCAATCGGTCGAGCAGCGCGGTGAACGCCCACTGGCTCGCCTCGGCCGCCTGGGCCTGCTCGGGCCGAGGTTCCAGGCGGTTCACATGACCCAGATCAGCGATGAAGACCTGGTGATGCTGGTAGAAAGCAACACCAATGTGATTCATTGCCCGGAATCCAACCTCAAGCTGGCCAGCGGATTTTGCCCGGTCGAGCGCTTGTGGCAGGCAGGCGTCAATGTGGCCGTCGGCACCGACGGTGCCGCCAGTAACAACGATCTCGACCTGCTCGGCGAAACCCGCACCGCTGCGTTGCTGGCCAAGGCCGTCGCCGGCTCGGCCACCGCGCTGGATGCTCATCGCGCCTTGCGCATGGCCACGCTCAATGGCGCCCGCGCCTTGGGGATCGAGGCTGAAACGGGTTCGCTGGAAGTCGGCAAGGCGGCCGACATTGTGGCGTTTGACCTGTCCGGCCTGGCGCAGCAACCGGTCTATGACCCGGTTTCGCAACTGATCTACGCCACCGGCCGGGACTGCGTGAAACACCTGTGGGTCGCCGGCAAGCAACTGCTCGACGACCGGCGCCTGACCCGCCTGGATGAAGAACAGTTATGTGCCACCGCCAAGGCCTGGGGCCAGCGCATCAGTGGCCACACCGAATCGTAAGATCCCCGGACCAAACACCGGGGCAACAGGAATTTTCAAGTTTTAGAGGACTGAACCATGAGCAACGTCGACTACGCCGAGATCGCCAAATTCGAAGCCCTGGCCCATCGCTGGTGGGACCGTGAAAGCGAGTTCAAGCCGCTTCACGACATCAACCCGCTGCGGGTCAACTGGATTGATGAACGCGTCAATCTGGCCGGCAAGAAGGTGCTGGACGTCGGTTGCGGCGGCGGGATTCTCAGCGAGGCCATGGCCCAGCGCGGCGCTACCGTCATGGGCATCGACATGGGTGAAGCGCCGCTCGCAGTCGCGCAGTTGCATCAGCTGGAATCGGGCGTGAACGTCGAGTACCGCCAGATCACCGCTGAAGGCCTCGCCGAGGAAATGCCCGAGCAATTCGACGTCGTCACGTGCCTGGAAATGCTTGAGCACGTACCGGATCCGTCTTCGGTCATCCGCGCCTGCTTCCGCATGGTCAAGCCCGGCGGCCAAGTGTTCTTCTCCACCATCAACCGCAATCCGAAGGCGTACCTGTTCGCTATCGTCGGCGCCGAATACATCATGAAGCTGCTGCCGCGCGGCACGCACGATTTCAAGAAATTCATCCGCCCTTCCGAGCTTGGCGCCTGGAGTCGCATGGCTGGCCTGACCGTCAAAGACATCATCGGCCTGACCTACAACCCGCTGACCAAGCACTACAAACTGGCGGCCGATGTGGACGTCAACTACATGATCCAGACCCTGCGCGAGGAGTAAGCCGATGCGTATCAGAGCAGTCCTTTTTGACATGGACGGCACGCTGCTCGACACCGCGCCGGACTTTATCGCCATCTGTCAGGCTATGCGCGCCGATCGTGGCTTGCCACCCATGAATGACAAGCACATTCGTGACGAGATCTCCGGCGGCGCCAAGGCAATGGTCGCCGTAACCTTTTCGATGGACCCCGAATCGCCGGGCTTTGAAGAGCTGCGACTCGAGTTCCTGGAACGCTATCTCGCCGGTTGCGCGGTTCACAGCAAGCTCTTCGATGGCATGGGCGAACTGCTGGCCGACATCGAGAAGTCCAACCTGATCTGGGGCGTGGTCACCAACAAGCCTCTGCGTTTTGCCGAGCCGATCATGCAGCAACTGGGGCTGGCCGAGCGTTCCGCACTGCTGATCTGCCCCGATCACGTGAAGAACAGCAAGCCAGACCCGGAGCCGCTGATTCTGGCGTGCAAGATGCTCGACCTGGACCCGGCCAGTGTGTTGTTTGTGGGCGATGATCTGCGAGATATCGAATCCGGTCGCGATGCCGGCACCAAGACGGCTGCGGTGACCTACGGCTACATTCACCCTGACGACAACCCGCGACACTGGGGCGCGGACGTGGTGGTGGATCATCCGCTGGAATTGCGCAAGGTGCTCGATAGCGCGTTGTGTAGTTGCTGATTGTAGGAGCACGGCTTGCTGGCGATAGCGATTCTGAAAACGTCATCGCTGGCAAGCCATGCTCCTACAGGGTCAGCAAGGTGCTCGATAGCGCTTTGTGCAGTTGCTGATTGTAGGAGCACGGCTTGCCGGCGATAGCGATTCTGAAAACGTCATCGCTGGCAAGCCATGCTCCTACAGGGTCTGCTTTCTTTTTTGTTGAGGTTTCTTATGTTTGATTACTCCGCCCGCCCTGAATTACTCAAAGACCGGGTCATTCTGGTCACCGGTGCTGGTCGCGGCATCGGCGCGGCGGCTGCGAAAACCTACGCAGCCCATGGCGCCACCGTATTGCTGCTGGGCAAGACCGAAGCCAACCTGACTCAGGTTTATGACGAAATCGAAGCGGCCGGGCATCCACAGCCGGCGGTGATTCCGTTCAACCTGGAAACCGCCCTGCCCCACCAGTACGACGAACTGGCCGCCATGATCGAAACCGAATTCGGCCATCTCGACGGTTTGCTGCATAACGCGTCGATTATTGGTCCGCGCACGCCGATCGAACAGCTGTCCGGCGAAAACTTCATGCGCGTCATGCATGTCAACGTCAACGCCATGTTCATGCTCACCAGCACCCTGCTGCCTCTGCTAAAGCTGTCGCAGGACGCCTCGGTGGTGTTTACCTCCAGCAGCGTCGGCCGCAAGGGGCGTGCCTATTGGGGCGCGTATGGCGTGTCCAAATTTGCCACTGAAGGCCTGATGCAAACCCTGGCCGACGAAGTGGACACCGTGGCTCCGGTACGCTCCAACAGCATCAACCCGGGCGCCACGCGCACCAGCATGCGGGCCCAGGCTTACCCAGCGGAAAATCCGCTCAACAACCCGACCCCGGAAGAGATCATGCCGGTCTATCTCTACCTGATGGGCCCAGACAGTACCGGCATCAATGGCCAGGCGTTCAACGCCCAGTAACACCGTGCGTCGCTTTTGTGCCGTGCCGATTTCCCGGCGCGGCACACAAAGTGCGCCACAACCATACCCCCTTGCCAGTCAAACAACTGTCACACATTTCATCACCCGCCCTCACCATCGAATTCAACCTAATGATTTATATAGATTTTTATCTGAATGAACCGAATGGCACGACTTTCGCTCTAAAGCTGCTCAGACAGCAGTGTGAAAGCAGACGGGCGGACGCTTGGGTCGATAGTTCATTAATCATCGGCGAAGCGGACTAAACTTGCGGCATATGTCCTACGGGACTGATGGACCAGTATGTCGCGCAGCCCAAAGCCGCTCTCACCCAGCCTGTAAGACAGCTTTACTGCTTAGGGGCGCACGCCATATGAAATCACCTTCCCAGACCAACGCAATTGACTTCGACAGTGCCAAATTGCAACGCCTGGGATTTGGACAGCAGCCTCCCCTTCTGGAGCGGCCCGTCAGCCTTGCGCAATTGCGCCAGCAACTGGGTCAGCAGCTGCAAACCAGTCTTGAGCCACAACGCATTCTCGGACTTTTCTTCCGCGAAATTCAGCGCCTGGTGCCACTGGATGCCTTGACCTATCAGCATCAAGCCAGCGACTTGCGCCTGGAGTTTGGTCAGCGTGGTCATCACTCGGTCAGTTACAGCCTCAGCCATGAAGGCGAACAGCTCGGTGAACTGGTGTTCCGGCGCAATGAGCGATTCAGCGAGCTGGATCAAGGCAATCTGGAGTCGTTGCTGTCCGCACTGCTCTTCCCGATGCGCAATGCGCTTCTTTACCGAGCCGCTACCCAAATCGCATTGCGCGATCCGCTGACCGATACCGGTAACCGCATTGCCATGGATCAGACCCTGGAACGCGAAATCGAGATGTCGCGACGCCACTTGATGCCTTTGTCATTGCTGATGCTGGACATCGATCACTTCAAAAACGTCAACGACAGTTATGGCCACAATGCGGGCGACGATGTGCTCAAGGCTGTCGCCACCGCGATCAAAAACCAGTTGCGCAATGTCGACATGGTGTTCCGGTTTGGTGGCGAAGAGTTCCTGATCCTGCTGTCCAACACCACGCGGGAAGCAGCAGCCATGGTCGGTGAGCGACTACGGGTGGCAGCTCAGGCCCAGGATTATCAGGCCGATGGCAATGCCATAGAGCTGACCGTCAGCCTCGGATGCTCGACCCTGCTGCCTGGCGAATCTGCCGAAAGCTTGTTGCGGCGGGCCGACAGTGCGCTGTATGTCGCCAAGCGCGAAGGACGTAACCGGCTGACGATGGCCGGTTGAGTTTTCGCAACACCGCATAACCAATGTGGGAGCGAGCAAGCCCGCTCCCACATTGGTTTGTGTTGCCTATGGATCAGCTTTCAGCCAGCGCCAGGCGCTCACGCACCACCGGTGCTTTTTCCGAATGCTCCAGCTGCATGCAGCGCTCCAGAAACAGGTGCATGTAGTCGTAGCTCTTGCACACTGCCTGTCGCAATTCCACTTGCAGGGATTTGCTCGGGTTCATGCCCGCCAGGGTACAGATGATCTCCAGTGCTTCCCATGGATGGGCATCGTCATATTGGGCATGCATCTTTAACCACTTCATGGCTCGCTTGCGATCTTCTTCCGGGAATGCCGCGGCGTAGACGCCACTGGAGCAGACCAGGGCCGACCACTCTCCAGTCGCGCCTTCAATGGCGTAGTTGGTCGCAGCGATGGCCACGATCAACGAATCGGCCGAACTGGTGTGCCAGCACCAATGGCTCAAGGCGTGAAGTTCGGGGGCAACCTGTTGCGCTTGCAGGTCTTCCAGGCTGACCCCATGAGCCCGACTCCAGTGCACCCAATAATCGGCATGGTTCAACTCCACGCGAATATTGCGCATCAGCCAACGACGTGCCATGTCTTCGCCGGGATGACGGGCAAAGCGAGTCTTGGTCAGGTTCTGTGCCATGTATAACGCGAACTGCTCAACAACCGGCCAGCCACCAATAAGGTACTGGCGCATGGTTTTTGCGCTGAGTTTGTTGTCTCGCATGCGCTGATACAGTTCGTGTTCAACAACCCGGCGCTTACTCTCGCTGCAATCCTTGATGAGCTGCTGAGCCCAGGCGGGATAACTTGCCGCTTCCATGAGTGGTCCGGTTCGGTTGAATGTGTCGATCACTGTCGAGCTCCTTTTGATTGTGATTGTTCGGATCAGCAAGAGATTTCAACGGAACGTGCCAGGGGCCTTGAATAACAAAGGCTGAGGCCTGGCAGGACGACTTTGCAAACTATCGCAGGTAAACGGATTCGGGCGTTCAATCACATACCCTTGAGCGAAATCGACCCCGATTTCCAGCAATGCCTGCTCAATCTGGGGTGATTCTACAAACTCGGCAATAGTGCGCTTACCCATGACATGCCCGATGTGGTTAATCACTTCGACCATGGCGCGGTTAATCGGGTCGTCCAACATATCCTTTACGAAACTCCCGTCGATCTTCAGGAAGTCTACAGGTAAATGTTTCAAGTAAGCGAACGAGGACATTCCGGCACAGAAATCATCTAATGAAAAGTGACAACCTAAACCTTTGAGTTCATTGATAAATCTAGTTGCACTGCCCAAATTGGAAATTGCACTGGTTTCTGTGATTTCAAAACAAATCATTTCAGGTGGAATTGAATAGTTAACGAATTGTTCACGCAGGAAGTCCAGAAACGCCTCATCTCCGATAGTTGTGCCTGACAGATTAATCGCACACATGGCTAATGGACCTTGGCGCTCTTCAGCCCTGCATTGGGCAATGATCTTGAAGACGTTCTCCACCACCCAGCGATCCAGTGCAGTCATCAACCCATAACGCTCGGCGGCCGGAATAAAACTGTTCGGCAAGATCATGCGGCCGGCTTCGTCATGCAGACGCAACAGGATTTCGATATGACCGCCGCCGCGCTCGGTATGCCCCAACGGCGCGATTTCCTGGGAATACAGGCAAAAGCGATTCTCTTCCAGCGCTATGTGCAGGCGCTGCACCCAGGCCATTTCGCCAAAACGCAATGTCAGTTCCGAGTCATCGGCGTGATAGACCTGAACCCGATTTCGTCCTTTTTCCTTGGCCATGTAACACGCCATATCAGCGGCGCGCAGTGATGCTTCCAGCGTCGTAGGAGGTTGCGCGACATGCACCAGCCCTATGCTTACCGTGGTGACAAAGGGTCGGCCTTTCCAGACAAAGTGCAGGTTTTGTACGGTCAGGCGCAAACTTTCGGCAATCTTCTCGGCAGCGTCCGATGCACAGTTTTCCAGCAAGATGCCGAACTCATCGCCACCCAGCCGAGCCAAGGTGTCACCTTCGCGCAACCCGGATTGCAACAACGCACAGATATGCCGCAGCAGCTCATCTCCCGCCGCATGACCGCACGTGTCATTGACCAGTTTGAATTGATCCAGATCGAGAAACATCAGGGCATGGCGCCCGGTATGCCGCGCCAGATTTTGCAGTGCCTGCTCCAGTCGAAACTCGAACTCGCGTCGGTTGGCGAGCCCGGTCAAGGCGTCATGAGTCGCCTGCCAGGACAGATTGGCAATGTACTGGCGCTCCTGCGTCATGTCATGCAACACCAGCACGGTGCCACTGACCTTGCCCACATTGCGAATCGGCGAACCCACCAACGTTACCGAAACCGTACTGCCATCCAGACGCTGAATCAGTTTGGAATGTTCGCTGCCACCACTGAGTTGACCGCTCAAAATATGTTCGATCAATGTGAACCCGTCAGCCTGAGCGTTTTCATCCAGCAAATTGAACAGCGCCGCCAGCGGCAAACCCGTCGCCCGTTCGGCTTTCCAGTGGGTCAGCGCCTCGGCGGCGGGATTCATGTAGGTGATAGCGCCTTCGACATCCGTGGTGATCACGCCGTCGCCAATGGATTGCAAAGTGATCTGCGCCCGGTCTTTCTCCAGTTGCAGCGCTTCGGCGAATTCATGCCGCTGCTTGAGCAACTTGTGGGTACGCAGCAACGCAAGCGCGATCAAGCCCAGCGCCGTGGCGAGGTTGGTCACCAGCAGCAACTGGAGGATCAAGCGCGAGCCCTCGCCCAATGCATCACTGAACGCTTTGGCGGCGGGTGTCACTGCATCGTTGATGACGAGTATCTGGTCTTTCCAGCGCCAGATATCAGCGGGTGAGACCTGTTTGTCGGCAACGCGCTGGTGCATCTCTTGCGCAACATCATCGAGTTGCAGCAAGTACGCGTCACCCACCGTCCAGCGGTCGATGGCTTTTTCAAGGTAAGAGAAATGCCGGAAGTTGAGGTAGAGCCAGATCAGACTGGAAACGTCGTCAGGGTGATTGCCCCCTTTGAGGATCGCCTCTCGCGCGGTTTCGATTTCAGGTGGCTGGTGATCCAGCGCCAGGCGCAACTCGTGCCCCCCCTGAGGTATGGCAATGGCGTTCTGGTATTTGAGGAAAATCGCCTCGTCGCGACTGTCCGCGTAGAGGTTTAGGTAATAGATGGCGTCTTTTTGCCCCTTCGACCATAGACTCTCACCGGCAACATAGCCGCGCACTGCCGACAGAACGTACAGGCTGACGCCCCCCAACAGGGCCTGAAACAGCACGACGGCAATAAATGGCCAGACAATGCCCAACAACCGTGGCGTTCCGAGAGTCCGGGTTTGATTCATGAGGTCCCTTTTTAGCACTGCCAGATCATCATCCCAACGTGATCGCTACCGCTAGACTAGGGTGCGATCTCGATCCCGGCAAGCAAACCGTCCAACTTCAAGACTTGCACTGACAAAGACGCACTGAATTACTACCGGCGTTATAGCTGTTGTAAATGCCCGTAAAGCTTGGCGTACAAACCACCATCAGCTATCAATTGCTGGTGGTCGCCATCCTCGGCAATCTGTCCGCCATCGAACACCAGCACCCGGTCGGCCTGCTTCACCGCCGACAATCGGTGGGCAATGATCAGCGTGGTGCGGTGGCTGAGGAACCGCGCCAGCGCCTGATGCAGGTTGTATTCCGTGGCGGCGTCCAGCGCTGAAGTGGCCTCGTCGAGAATCACCACTTTGGGTTCGGCCAGGACCATCCGCGCAATCGCCAGGCGTTGGCGCTGGCCTCCGGACAAACGTACACCGGAGCGTCCGACGATGCTGTCCAGACCGTTTGGCAGCGCTTGAACCGTCTGGTGCAGCTGCGCAATTTCCAGCGCTTGCCAGCAGGCTTCGTCGCTGCGCACTCGGCCCATCGTCAGGTTGGCGCGGATGGTGTCGTTGAACAGCGCAGGATGTTGCAGAACCACCGCGACATTTTCGCGCACGGTTTCCAGGCCGATCTCCTGTTGGGTCGAGCCACCGAAGCGGATGGTCCCGGCCTGTGGCGTGTACAAGCCCAACAACAGTTGCACCAACGTGCTTTTGCCGCCACCACTGGCGCCGACAATCGCGACTTTTTCACCGGGGGCGATGGACAGGTCCATTTTGTTCAGCACCCACTCATCGCCGTAACCGAAACTCAGGCCCTGGACTTCAATGCCCACGGTATCACGGCCCTGGAACGGATCGACGCCGCCGGGGTATTGCGGCTCATCGGCCCGGGCCAGTAGCTCGTTGATCCGCGACAGCGCACCACTGGCGGCGTAATAGGCGTACTGCAGATTGAGCAGCTGTTCCACCGGACCGATCATGAACCACAGGTAGCTGAACACCGCCAGCATCTGGCCGATGGACAGGTCGGAGAACAGCACGGTGAGCATGGCTGCCGCGCGAAAAATATCGATGCCGAACTGGAACAGCAAGCCGCTGGCCCGGTTCGAGGCATCGGTTTTCCATTGCGAGTTGACCGCGTAGTCGCGCACTTCCCGGGCCCGCAGGCCAAGGCGACCGAGGAAGAATCCCTGGCGGTTGCCAGCGCGCACCTCCTGGATCGAGTCGAGGGTTTCGGTCAGTGCCTGGGTGAAACGCGAGGTGCTGTCATTCTCGAGTTTCTTCAGGTGTTTGACCCGTTTGCCCAACAGCACCGTGGCGTAAATCACCAACGGATTGAACAACATGATCAGCAGCGCCAGCTTCCAGTGCATCCAGATCAGAATGCTCGCGGTGCCGACCAGGGTCAGCATCGCCACAAGGAAACGACTGAGGGTTTCACCGACAAATTTGTCCAGCGTGTCCAGGTCGGTGACCATGTGCGTGGTCACCGTGCCGCTGCCCAGGCTTTCGTATTCGCCCAGGGAAATGCGCTTGAGCCGCTCGATCAGCCGGGTGCGAATGCGATACACGATGTCCTTGGCCAGCGCCGCGAACAATTTGGCCTGCACCACGTTGAACAACAAGGCGCCGCAGCGCAGCAACAAGGTCACGAGCAACATCAGGCCAATGTAGCCCGCCGCTTTCTGCCAGCCATCGGGCAGGAAGTGGTTCATGACCTTCAGCGCGGTGTCGCCGTGCCCCAACAACACTTCGTCCACCAGCAACGGCAGCAGCAACGGTATCGGTACGCTGCACAATGTAGCCAGCACCGCGACGCCATTGGCGATCCACAGGGATTTTTTATGGTGCAGGGCCAATCGGCGGATTTCGGCCCAGCTCAGTCGATCGACACGCTTGGGAACCGGGGCGTCATCGGGCACATCATGCACAGGCAGCGCGCTCCAGCCAGCGGCCGAGCAACGGGGACAATTCACTCAGGGGTTGATAGCCATTGGTCAGCAACGCCAATTGACCATTACGCTCAGCCAGCAACGTAGGGAACCCGGCGATGCCCAGGTCCTGGACCCAAGTGAAATCGGCCGCCGTGGCGGTGTGCATATCCGCACGGTCGAACGCAGCAGCGAATTCAATGCGCGGCAGACCAGCCTGCTCGGCCAGCTCCACCAGCACGCTGGCGTGGGTGACGTCGCGACCTTCGACGTAGAACGCGTGCTGAATCAGGCCCAGCAGCTTCCACGCGCAATCCGGCGCCAGGCTGCGCGCGGTCACCAACGCCCGACACGCAGGCTCCGTGTCGTAGACAAAGCCGTCGGGCAGAGCGCCTTCGGTTTTGAACGGTTGGCCGGTGGCCTCGGTAACCGCTTGCCAATGCTCAAGAATGTAGCGTCGGGTGGTCGGCTCCAGCGCCGCACCACTGCCGGTGCGCAAACCACCGACGATCAGATGCACCTCTACGCCCGCTGCGTGCGCCTGTTCGACCAAGGCGTTAGCCACTGGCGCAAAGCCCCAGCACCAGGAACACATCGGATCCATCACATAGAGCAGGCGGCGCGCAGACATGATTCAAGCCTCGGAAGGGGTTTGCTTATAGTTGTAACCGATCGGGTGCGGCAAGTTGCGAGCCTTGGCCAGTTCGATCTGCTTCTGCCGATCAATGGCACTGCGGCGGGTTTTCTCGCTCAGCGTGTTCCAGCAATGCGGGCAGCTGATACCGGCCACGTAATGCTCGCAGGCGCGGTCTTCGACGCTGATCGGCGTACGGCAGGCATGACATTGATCGTAGTCGCCTTCACTGAGGTCATGACGCACGGTCACTCGGTTGTCGAACACAAAGCAGTCGCCCTGCCATTTGGTTTCTTCCTGCGGCACCTCTTCGAGGTACTTCAGAATGCCACCTTTGAGGTGATAGACCTCATCGAAGCCTTCGCTGAGCATGAAGCTCGACGCCTTCTCGCAGCGGATGCCGCCGGTGCAGAACATCGCGACTTTCTTGTGCACGGCTGGGTCGAAGTTGGCTTTGATGTAGTCGGGAAATTCGCGAAAACTGGTGGTTTTCGGGTCGATGGCGCCTTCGAAGGTGCCGATCGAGACTTCGTAATCGTTACGGGTGTCGATCAGCAACACTTGCGGATCGCTGATCAGCGCATTCCAGTCCTGTGGATCAACGTAGGTGCCGACCTTTTTGTTCGGGTCCACGCCTTCAACGCCGAGGGTGACGATTTCTTTCTTGAGTTTGACCTTGGTGCGATAGAACGGCTGATCGTCGCAGTACGACTCTTTGTGATCGATGTCGTCCATGCGTGGGTCGTTCTTGAGCCAGGCCATCAGCCCGTCAATGCCTTCGCGACTGCCGGACACGGTGCCGTTGATGCCTTCTTCGGCGATCAGCAGCGTGCCTTTGATGCCGTTGTCGACCATTGCTTGCAGCAGTGGCTCGCGCAGAGCGACGTAATCTTCCAGGGTGACGAACTTATACAGTGCCGCCACGACAATCTGTTGTGTCATGGGTGTTTCTCCAGGTGGCTACCCTCGCAAAGGGTGAACCGGATTCAAAAAAAACGCGCCGGGTGAGCGGCGCGTTGTGCAGTCTAACAAAAATAACCCCCCCTGTAGGAGCACGACTTGCCGGCGATGGCGTATTCAAGATCGCCATCGCCGGCAAGCCGTACTCCTACAGGTGGTGAATTCAGTGTTTGCTGCCGCCAGCACAGGTCGGTGAGGCCGGGGCCGCGTCGATCTGTGCCCATTCCTCAGGCGTGTAGGTATGCAGCGCCAACGCATGAAACTCGCCCATCAGCTCGCCGAGCGTGCCGTAGACTTTTTGATGACGCTTGACCCGATTCAGCCCTTCGAACTGCTGGCTGACCACCACGGCCTTGAAGTGGGTCTGCAACCCACGGCTGTGCATGTGGCTCTCATCCAGCACTTGCAGATGCTGTGGCTGTAACAGGCCCAGCGTCGATTCAATGCGTTGTTGCATGGTCATACCGAACTCCGCTTAAGGCTTTTTCTTGGCTGGAGCGGCGGCGCCTTTAGGCTCCAGCTCGGCGGTCATGTCAGCCAGCAGCTTGTTGACCACAGGCACCGCGCTTTCCAGCTTGGCTTGAGTCATCTGGGCCGATTGCTGAGTCAGCTGTGGCATTTTTTCCAGGACTTTCTTGCCCAGTGGCGACTGGTAGAACGCAACCAGGTCTTTAAGCTCGGATTCGCTGAAGTTGGTGGTGTAGAGCTTGACCATGTCCGGCTTCAGCTTATTCCAGCCAATGGCTTGGTCCAGCGCGGCGTTGGCTTTGGCCTGATACGTTTCCAGCACGGCTTTTTTCGATTCAGGAGCTTTGGTCTGTTCAAAGCGCTGAGCGAACATTTGCTGCACTTGCATGTACACCGGAGTGCCCAATTTGTCAGCGTGCGCCAGGGTCAGGAAAGCTTCGGCACTGGCGTTGTGGCTGGCGGTATCGGCAAAAACTGGGCCGCTGGCGCAGACCAGTGCAACCGCGGTACAGATGGCACGAAGACGAGTCATCGAGTTTCCTTTTCTAGCAGGCGAGGTAAAACCCCAAGGGCGTCCATTCTGCGCCTAAAAAAGTGTGTCGCTCAACCCCAAGCCTTGTCGGGACTGAATTAGAGGGGTTGAAGGGGCAAAAACCGATCAGATGGAACCACAGCCGCCGATCACAGCCTAAACTGCGCTATCAGACCTACAGGAGTGTGCATGATGAGCCGTATCGAAACCGACAGCCTTGGCCAGGTGGAAGTCCCGGATGAAGCTTACTGGGGCGCTCAGACGCAACGCTCGCTGATTAACTTCGCCATCGGCAGCGAGAAAATGCCGCTTGCGGTGCTGCATGCCCTGGCGCTCATCAAGAAAGCCGCAGCGCGGGTCAATGACCGTAACGGCGACGTGCCCGCCGATGTCGCCCGGCTGATCGAACAGGCTGCCGACGAAGTGCTCGATGGCGACCACGACGACCAGTTCCCTCTGGTGGTCTGGCAGACCGGCAGCGGCACCCAAAGCAACATGAACGTCAACGAAGTGATCGCCGGTCGCGCCAACGAGCTGGCAGGCAACCCCCGCGGCGGCAAGTCGCCGGTGCACCCCAACGATCACGTCAATCGCTCACAAAGCTCCAACGACTGCTTCCCCACCGCCATGCACATCGCGGCAGCCCAAGCGGTGCAGCAAGACTTGCTGCCGGCCATCAGTGAATTGTCGGGCGGGTTGTCCGAGCTGGCGGTGCGACACATGAAACTGGTCAAGACCGGTCGAACACACATGATGGACGCCACGCCGATTACCTTCGGCCAGGAAATCTCGGCGTTTATCGCGCAACTGGATTACGCCGAACGGGCAATCCGTAGCGCGCTGCCTTCCGTGTGTGAACTGGCCCAGGGCGGCACTGCTGTCGGCACGGGCCTGAATTCACCTCACGGTTTTGGCGAAGCGATTGCTGCCGAACTGGCCGCCCTCTCCGGTCTGCCCTTCATCACCGCGCCGAACAAATTCGCCGCGCTGGCCGGTCATGAACCGTTGACGACCCTGTCGGGTGCGCTGAAGACCCTGGCGGTGACGCTGATGAAAATCGCCAACGACCTGCGCCTGCTGGGCTCTGGTCCCCGGGCCGGTTTCGCCGAGGTGAAATTACCAGCCAACGAGCCGGGCAGCTCGATCATGCCGGGCAAGGTCAATCCGACACAGTGCGAGGCGCTGTCGATGCTGGCATGTCAGGTCATGGGGAATGACGTCGCGATCGGGTTCGCGGCAAGTCAGGGTCATCTGCAATTGAACGTGTTCAAACCGGTGATCATTCACAACCTGCTGCAATCGATCCGACTGCTGGGGGATGGCTGCAGCAACTTCCAACAGCATTGCATTGCCGGACTTGAGCCGGACGCAGAGAAAATGGCTGAACATCTGGAGCAGGGGTTGATGCTGGTGACCGCGCTGAATCCGCATATTGGCTACGACAAATCGGCGGAGATTGCCAAGAAGGCTTACGCCGAAGGGCTGACGTTGCGGGAGGCGGCGTTGCAGCTGGGGTATCTGACGGATGAAGAGTTTGATGCCTGGGTGCGGCCGGAGAATATGCTGGAGGCAGGGGCCAAGGGCTGAGATTTGTAGTGTCAGTTAGATTGCCATCGCCGGCAAGCCGGTCTCGCTCCCACAGGGAATCGCATTTTCCTGTGGGAGCGAGCCTGCTCGCGATTGGCAGCGATGAAGATGTTCAGCCTAGCGCCATTTTGGCTTTTCGCGCCTTGAGCCCTGCAATGAGCGAAGGCCCCAACGCCACCAGCGCCGACCCCAACACCACCAGCACCGCCCCGCCATAACCCAAACCATTGATCGTTTCGGCCTGTACGAAGTCAGGCCACAACCACGCGGCCACGGCCACCGCGACAAACGTCACCAATGGCGTGATCGCCAGCGTCGCACTCACCCGCGACGCTTCCCAATGGGCCAGCGCTTCGGCAAACGCGCCATAGGCGATCAGGGTATTCATGCAGCACGCCAGCAACAACCAGCCTTGCAGCGGGCTCAATTGCAGCGCTTCAAGCGGATGCACCCACGGTGTCAGCAACAACGCGCAGAACAGGTAAATCACCATCATCACCTGCAACGAATTCCACACCGTCAGCAGTTGCTTCTGCCCCAAGGCGTAGAAGGTCCAGACCGTGGACGCCAACAACACCAACAGCACGCCGGTGGTGTATTCGGTCAACGAAGTGAGCAGCTCGGCCAGGCGCTGATTGAAAAACAGGGCGAAACCGATCAGCAGCACCAACAGGCCAATCCCCTGACCCATGCTGAAACGTTCCTTGAACACAAACAGACTGGCGATCAGCAACATGATCGGGCCCATCTGCACCACCAATTGCGCAGTGCCGGCGCTGAGCAGGTTCAGGCCCATCAAGTACAGCACGTAGTTGCCGACCAGACCGAGCACCGCCATCAACACCAGCCAGCCACCTCGCGGGCCGAGGACTTTACGAGTCGGCAAACGCCTGGTCGCCGCCAGATACACAAACAGGCACCCACCGGACACGATCAGGCGAAACCAGGTGACGGTCACCGGGTCCATCACCAGCAGCACTTGCTTGAGTTTGATCGGCAGGATTCCCCACAACAGCGCAGTCAACAAGGCCAGAAACAGACCGTAGACCCAGCGACCGGATGAAATGTGCATGCGAACCCCAACAGCCAGAAGGCGAGAATCGTCATTCTAGGCGCAGAGGCGTCTGGCACACAGGGACAGTTGGCGAGCAGGCGCGAATGAAACTGTGCAGGTCGCAGGCGGCGGAGCTGGAGATTCGGGTGTATATCGAGCAGATGCGGATTTTAAGTGCCCGCCGATAAACCGAGGCGCAGCCATCGCGAGCAGGCTCACTCCTACAGTTGATCGCATTTCTCCAGGAAGAACTCGGTCAACTGTAGGAGTGAGCCTGCTCGCGATGGCGGTTGATCAGGCGACACAGTTTTCCGGATTTAACGTACTGCTTCAAACAACCCCGTCGCGCCCATCCCGCCACCCACGCACATGGTGACGATGCCGTAACGCAATTTGCGCCGCTGCAATTCGCGCACGAGATGCCCGACCTGACGCGAACCGGTCATGCCGAACGGGTGGCCAATGGAAATCGACCCGCCACTGACGTTGTACTTCTCGTTATCGATCCCCAGCCGATTGCGGCTGTACAGGCACTGCGAAGCAAACGCTTCGTTGAGTTCCCACAGATCAATGTCGACGATCTGCAAACCCTTGGCCTTGAGCAACTTGGGCACCGAGAACACCGGACCGATGCCCATCTCATCCGGCTCGCACCCGGCGACCGTGAAACCACGGAAGAACGCTTTGGGCTTCAAGCCCAGTTCCAGCGCTTTTTCCAGGCTCATCACCAGCGTCATCGACGCCCCGTCGGACAGTTGCGACGAGTTGCCCGCCGTGACCGAACCGTCTTCGGCAAACACCGGTTTCAAGCCCGCCAGGCTTTCCAGCGTGGTGTCCGGGCGGTTGCAGTCGTCGCGATCGACGACGCCATCGAGAATTTGAATTTCACCGGTGTTTTTGTCTTCAACCCGGTACTTCACCGCCATCGGCACGATTTCATCATCGAACAGACCGGCGGCCTGAGCCTGAGCGGTGCGCTGCTGACTTTGCAGGGCATACAGGTCTTGCTCTTGGCGACTGACGTTGTAACGACGCGCGACGATTTCGGCGGTCTGGCCCATCGGGAAGTAGATGCCCGGCACCTGCTCCTTCAGCAACGGGTTGATCAGGTTATCGGTATTGACGCTTTTCATGGTCAGGCTGATGGATTCGACGCCACCGGCAACGATGATGTCGCTGCAACCCGAAGCAATTTGGTTGGCGGCGATGGCGATCGCCTGCAAGCCCGAGGAGCAAAAGCGGTTAAGGGTCATGCCGGCGGTGCCGATGCCCAGACGCGACAACACGGCGACGTTGCGACCGATGTTGTAGCCCTGCGCGCCTTCGTTGGAGCCCGCACCGACGATGCAGTCTTCGACGCTGGCCGGGTCGATGCCATTTCGTGCCAACAACGAGTCGACACAATGCGCCGCCATGTCATCTGGCCGGGTCTGGTTGAACTTGCCGCGAAAGGATTTGGCCAGGCCAGTCCGCACGCTGTCGACGATCACCACTTCACGCATGGCATACCTCATTGTTGTTATCGGTTGAGAGTGGACCGAGCATAAGTCCACCTCATAACTGACCGCGACAATCATTCATCCCGCGTATGCGTAACCATCGACTCAGCTCTTGTGCTTCCTGGCCCTCTTGTCGGACTTTTCGAACGCGGCTTCCAGCGCCCGATTAATCGTGCGCAAGACTTTGACCCGCGCCCAGCGCTTGTCATTGGCCTCCACCAGCGTCCAGGGCGAGATTTCGGTACTGGTGCGATCGACCATGTCACCCACCGCAGCGCGGTAAGCGTCCCACTTATCTCGATTGCGCCAGTCGTCTTCGGTGATCTTGAAACGCTTGAAGGGAATTTCTTCCCGGGCCTGGAAACGCTCCAGTTGTGTCTGCTTGTCGATGGCCAGCCAGAACTTGACCACGATGACGCCCGAGTCGGAAATCTGTTCTTCGAAGTCGTTGATCTCGCTGTAAGCCCGCAGCCAGTCCGTCGGCGGGCAAAAGCCTTCGATGCGCTCCACCAGCACCCGCCCGTACCAGGAGCGATCAAAAACCGTGAACTTGCCCTTGGCCGGGAGGTGGCGCCAGAACCGCCACAGATACGGCTGTGCCCGCTCCTCTTCGGTCGGCGCGGCGATCGGCACGATGCTGTACTGACGCGGATCGAGCGCCGCCGCGACTCGCCGAATCGCCCCGCCCTTGCCCGCCGCATCGTTGCCTTCGAACACCGCCACCAACGCGTGCCGACGCATGCGTTTATCGCGCATCAGGCCAGAGAACCGCGCCTGCTCGGTGATCAGTTGTTCTTCGTAATCGTCCTTGTCCAGCTGCAGGGTCAAGTCGAGGCTGTCGAGCAGGTTGATCTGATCGATATGAATCGGCAGCGGTGCGGCATTGACCTTGTCGGGATGGACATCGGGGCGTTTCAGCGCAGTTTGCAGACCTTCAAGCAGGATCTTGCCCACCGCCAGGCTACGGTAATGGGCGTCCAACCCTTCAATCACATGCCACGGCGCGTAGTCGCGACTGGTGCGGCGCAACACACGCTCGCCGTATTTCACGAATTTGTCGTATGTCTTGGATTGTTGCCAGTCCAGCGGACTGATGCGCCAGCTGTGCAGCGGATCGTCGGCAAGGGCCTTGAGGCGCGCTTTCATTTGCTTTTTGGAGAGGTGGAACCAGAACTTGAAGATCAGCGCACCTTCGTCGCACAGCATCTTTTCAAAACGCTCGGATTGGTTGATCGACTGATCCAGCACCGCGTCTTTGAACAGGCCATGAACCCGGCCTTGCAGCATCTGACTGTACCAATTGCCGAAGAAAATCCCCATGCGCCCCGCGGCCGGCAGCATCCGCCAATAACGCCAGGCCGGTGGTCGCGCCAGTTCCTCATCAGTTTGCTGGTCGAAGGTGCGGACCTCTATCAGACGCGGGTCCATCCATTCGTTGAGCAACTTGACCGTCTCGCCCTTGCCGGCGCCTTCGATGCCATTGATCAGGATGATCACCGGGAAACGTTTTTGCTGCTGAAGTTCGAACTGCGCTTCAAGCAAGGCTTCGCGCAACGCCGGCACCTCGGCGTCATAGGTTTCTTTGTCGATGGCGTGACCGATTTCAGCGGATTCGAACATTGGACGGCTCCCTTTCCAGATTGAACAAGACTAGCGGATTGGGCCGATAGCAAGCAGAGAAATCCCCTGCGATGTGGGCTTTTGTGGCGAGGGGGCTAGAATGGCGACCTTGCCGCCGCCGAGCCTGCCATGAAACCTGTATTGCCTCACGCCCAACTCGACTGGGACGACCAGGGTCGCCCGTATTCGCGGGTGTTCGACGACGTGTATTTTTCGGACAAGTCGGGCCTTGAAGAAACCCGTTACGTGTTCCTTGAGCAAAACAATCTGCGTGAACGTTTCACCGCGTTACCGGACGGCGGTCGACTGGTCATTGGTGAGACCGGCTTCGGCACCGGGTTGAATTTTCTGTGTGCCTGGCAATTATTTGAACAGCATGCGGTGGCGGGTGCGCGACTGCACTTTGTGAGCGTCGAAAAATATCCGCTGAGCTTGCCCGATCTGCAACGCGCCCTGGCGTTATGGCCAGAACTCAAACGGTTCGCCGATCAATTGCTCGCGCAGTACGTAGCGATCCATCAAGGCTTCCAGCGATTGATCCTGGACAACGGCCGCGTGACGCTGACCTTGCTGATCGGCGATGCTCTTGAGCAGCTGCCGCAACTGGACGCGCAGATTGACGCCTGGTTTCTCGACGGTTTCGCCCCGGCGAAAAACCCCGACATGTGGACCGCCGAATTGTTTGCCGAACTGGCACGGCTGGCAGCGCCAGGCTCGACCATCAGTACGTTCACCAGCACCGGTTGGGTTCGCCGTTTGCTGAATGCGGCAGGCTTCAAGATGAAGCGCACACCGGGCATTGGCCACAAGTGGGAAATCCTGCGGGGTGTGTTCCTTGGCTGGCCCGAAGACACCGAGGCACCCGTTGCTGCAAAACCCTGGTTTGCTCGACCGACAGCCTTGACTGGCGAACGTCGAGCCTTGGTAATCGGTGGCGGCCTGGCCGGTTGCGCCACAGCCGCCAGCCTCGCCACGCGGGGTTGGCAAGTCAGTTTGTTGGAGCGACATGACGCACTGGCCCAGGAAGCCTCAGGTAACCCACAAGGCGTGTTGTACCTCAAGCTTTCCGCCCATGGCACCGCATTGTCTCAGTTGATCGTCAGTGGTTTTGGCCACACCCGACGCTTGCTGGAGCATTTGCAACGCGGTGTCGACTGGGACGACTGCGGCGTGCTGCAACTGGCCTTTAACGCCAAGGAAGCGCAACGTCAGGCGCAATTGGCGGCGGCGTTTCCCGAAGATCTGCTGCACGTGCTGGATCGAGAAAACGCCGAGATTCACGCCGGTATCGCACTGCAATCAGGCGGTCTGTTTTACCCCGAAGGCGGCTGGGTGCATCCGCCCGCCCTGTGCCACTGGCAAGCGACGCATCCGAACATCCAGATTCTGACCCATCGTGAGGTGCTGGAACTGCGCCGCGTCGACGGGCACTGGCAAGCCTGGGATGGCGAATCATTATTAGCTGACGCACCGGTGGTGGTGCTCGCCGGCGCCGCCGAGATCAAGCGCTTCCCCTACAGCAGCGAACTGCCGCTCAAACGTATTCGCGGACAAATCACTCGCCTGCATCAGACACCTGAGAGCCAAAGCCTGAGCACCGTGGTTTGCGCCGAAGGTTATGTCGCACCGGCTCGATTGGGTGAACACACGCTGGGCGCCAGTTTCGATTTCAACAACGATGACCTGACGCCAACGGCGGCCGAGCATGCCGGCAACCTGCACATGCTTGAAGAAATTTCGGTGGATCTGGTTGCTCGGCTCGGCGCAGACACCTTGCAACCTGAAGCACTTGAAGGTCGCGCAGCGTTTCGCTGCACCAGCCCGGATTACTTGCCGATTGTCGGCCCCTTGGCGGACAGCCAGGCTTTTGCCGACGCCTACATCGCCCTGAGCAAGGATGCCCGGCAAACCCCGGACATCCCTTGCCCATGGCTGGACGGCTTGTACGTCAACAGCGGCCACGGTTCACGAGGGCTGATCACCGCGCCGTTGTCGGGCGAGTTGCTGGCTGCGTGGCTGGATGACGAACCACTGCCATTGCCCAGAGCGGTGGCCGAAGCCTGTCATCCAAACCGTTTTACCTTGCGGCGTTTGATCCGAGGTAAGTGAATCCACTCGACTCATGATGCCCCGGGTCAGGCGCACGGTCCCGGTGGCGTTGCCCTCCTTGCCCGTCCCACGGGCTTATTACTTATCGATCTAAAACTCCCGCTACCCCACTGGGTCAGTTTCTGAGTACCCGCCGCTTTGGCCGGGTATCGATTGACCCTCCCCAACGGAAAACCGGTAAGGATTTTATGTGCGGATTAGCTGGCGAGTTACGCTTTGATCATCAACCGGCGGACCTCGCGGCCGTTGAACGAATCACTCATCACCTGGCCCCTCGCGGCCCGGATGCCTGGGGCTTTCACGCTCAAGGGCCGATTGCCCTGGGCCATCGGCGCCTGAAAATCATGGACCTGTCGGACGGCTCGGCGCAGCCGATGATCGACAATCAATTGGGCTTGTCCCTGGCCTTCAACGGCGCAATCTATAACTTCCCGGAACTGCGCGCCGAGCTCGAAAGCCTCGGTTATGCCTTCTACTCTGGCGGTGACACCGAAGTGCTGCTCAAGGGCTATCACGCCTGGGGCGAAGCCTTGCTGCCCAAGCTCAACGGCATGTTCGCGTTCGCCATTTGGGAACGTGACGCCCAGCGCTTGTTCATCGCCCGCGACCGCCTCGGCGTGAAGCCGCTGTACCTGTCGCGCACCGGTCAACGACTGCGCTTTGCCTCGGCACTGCCGGCGTTGCTCAAAGGTGGCGACATCAACCCGATGCTCGACCCGGTGGCGCTCAATCATTACCTGAACTTCCACGCCGTGGTCCCGGCGCCACGCACCCTGCTGGCCGGCATCGAAAAACTGCCACCAGCCACCTGGATGCGTATCGAAGCTGATGGCAGCACCACGCAGAAAACCTGGTGGACCCTGCCCTACGGCCCACACGCTGACGAAATGAACCTGACCCTCGAAGACTGGCGTGACCGTGTGCTCGACAGCACTCGCGACGCAGTGGCGATTCGTCAACGTGCGGCGGTTGACGTCGGCGTATTGCTTTCGGGCGGTGTCGATTCGAGCCTGCTGGTCGGGCTGTTGCGTGAAGTCGGCGTGGAAAACCTGGCGACTTTCTCCATCGGTTTTCAAGATGCCGGCGGCGAGCGTGGCGACGAATTTCAGTATTCGGACCTGATCGCCAGGCACTACGGCACCCAACACCATCAATTGCGCATCGACGAAAAAGAGATTATCGAGCAACTGCCGGCAGCGTTCCGCGCCATGAGCGAGCCGATGGTCAGCCATGACTGCATCGCCTTCTATCTGCTATCCCGCGAAGTGGCCAAACATTGCAAAGTGGTCCAGAGCGGCCAGGGCGCGGACGAGTTATTTGCCGGTTATCACTGGTACCCGCAGGTCGACGGTGCTGCCGATCCGTACACGGCCTATCGAGAGGCGTTCTTCGACCGTAGCTACGACGATTACGCAGCCACCGTGCAGCCGAAATGGCTGACAGCCAATGACGCCGCCGGTGACTTCGTGAAGGAACATTTCGCACAACCCGGTGCCGACGCGGCGGTGGACAAGGCCCTGCGTCTGGACAGTACGGTGATGCTGGTCGACGACCCGGTCAAACGCGTCGACAACATGACCATGGCTTGGGGTCTGGAAGCACGCACGCCGTTTCTCGACTATCGGCTGGTGGAATTGTCGGCCCGCGTGCCGGGTAAATTCAAACTGCCGGACGGCGGCAAACAAGTCCTCAAGGAAGCGGCGCGACTGGTGATTCCGAGTGAAGTCATCGATCGCAAGAAGGGTTACTTCCCGGTGCCCGGCCTCAAGCACTTACGGGGCGATACGCTGAACTGGGTGCGCGAATTGCTGCTCGATCCCAGTCAGGATCGCGGCCTGTTCAACCCGGCCATGCTCGACCGGCTGCTGACAGATCCGCAAGGTCAATTGACCCCGCTGCGCGGCTCCAAGCTGTGGCAATTGGCGGCCCTGAACCTGTGGCTCAGCGAGCAAGGAATCTGATCGATGAAACCCAACGCCACGGCTTACAGCCAACGCTTGTTGCGCGGCCAGACGCCTTCCTATGAACGCTTGCAGGCGCGTCTGGCCGAAGACGGCAGCGAACTGAGTGCCGCGCCGATCGCCGTGCATTGCGGCTGGGGCCGGTTGCTGATCGGGCACACCTTTCCCGATCCGGCCAGCCTCGCCCAAGAGTTGCTCAATGAGCAGCCGGGCGAACGCGACATTGCGTTGTACGTTGCCGCGCCTCAGCAAATGCTGGGGCTTGAACCCGCACAGCTGTTTCTTGACCCGTCCGACACCTTGCGGTTGTGGTTCAGTGATTACCGTCAGGCGACGCGCGTGTTTCGCGGTTTTCGTATCCGTCGGGCACAAAGTGATGCGGACTGGCTGGCAATCAATCAGCTGTATCAGGCCCGCGGCATGTTGCCCATCGATTCAAGTCTGCTGACCCCGCGCCATCTGGGTGGCCCGGTGTATTGGCTGGCCGAGGATGAAGACAGCGGCGCGATCATCGGTAGTGTCATGGGCCTCAATCACCACAAGGCGTTCAACGACCCGGAAAACGGCAGCAGCCTGTGGTGCCTCGCGGTCGACCCTTGCTGCTCGCGGCCCGGTGTCGGTGAAGTGTTGGTGCGACATTTGATCGAACACTTCATGAGCCGTGGGCTGAGTTACCTTGACTTGTCGGTTTTACACGACAACCGGCAGGCGAAAAGCCTTTACGCCAAACTTGGTTTCCGCAACCTCTCGACCTTTGCCATCAAGCGCAAGAACGGCATCAATCAGCCGCTGTTTCTCGGGCCGGGGCCGCAGGCCGAATTCAATCCCTATGCACGGATCATCGTCGAGGAAGCCCATCGGCGCGGCATTGATGTGCACGTGGATGATGCCGATGCCGGCCTGTTCACCCTCAGCCACGGCGGGCGCCGGGTGCGCTGCCGCGAATCGTTGAGCGACTTGACCAGCGCCATCAGCATGAGCCTGTGTCAGGACAAAAGCCTGACGCACAAAGTGCTCAAAGGCGCAGGGCTGAACCTGCCTTCGCAACAACTGGCGGGCAATGCCGATGACAACCTGGCGTTTCTCGATGAGCACGAGCGGGTGGTGGTCAAGCCGCTGGATGGCGAGCAAGGTCAAGGGGTTGCCGTGGATTTGCGGACGATTGAAGAGGTGCAGCAAGCCATCGAAGCCGCTCGCCAGTTCGACAGTCGAGTGCTGCTGGAAAGTTTTCACGAAGGCCTCGACCTGCGGATTGTGGTGATCGGGTTTGAGGTGGTGGCGGCGGCGATTCGGCGGCCGGCAGAGGTGGTCGGCGACGGCCAGCATTCTATAGGTGCGCTGATCGAAGCCCAGAGCCGGCGTCGACAGGCGGCGACCAGCGGAGAGAGCAAAATACCCCTGGATCATGAGACCCAGCGCACGTTACATGCGGCGGGTTACGACTACAGCAGCATTCTGCCGGCGGGCGAGCATTTGTTCGTACGGCGTACGGCGAATCTACATACAGGCGGGATTCTGGAGGATGTCACGGCGATTCTGCATCCAACTCTGGAGGATGCTGCGGTGCGTGCGGCGCGGGCGCTGGATATCCCGATGGTCGGACTCGACTTGATGGTGCTCGCTGCCGATCAGCCGGCGTATGTGTTTATCGAGGCGAATGAGCGCGCCGGATTGGCCAACCATGAACCACAGCCGACGGCTGAGCGGTTTGTGGATTTGTTGTTTCCGCATAGTCAGCCGGCGGTTTCCTAGTGATGTGTCTTGATCGTTCCCACGCTCTGCGTGGGAATGCCTCACCGGACGCTCCGCGTCCGCCCTTGGGACGCAGAGCGTCCCCGGCTGCATTCCCACGCAGAGCATGGGAACGATCAGTTCTGTACCCATCAGGAGTTTCCATGACCAGCAAAATTCCCGAACCGGATCTCAACTATCTGCAAAAAGTCCTGCTGGAAATGCTCGCCATTCCCAGCCCGACCGGGTTCACCGACACCATCGTGCGCTATGTCGCCGAACGCCTTGAAGAGCTGGGTATTCCATTCGAAATGACCCGTCGCGGGACCATCCGTGCGACCCTCAAAGGCAAGAAAAACAGTCCCGACCGCGCAGTTTCCGCCCACCTGGACACCATCGGTGCGGCGGTTCGCGCCATCAAAGATAACGGTCGTCTGACACTGGCGCCGGTCGGTTGCTGGTCCAGCCGTTTTGCCGAGGGCAGCCGGGTCAGCCTGTTCACCGACAACGGCGTGATTCGCGGCAGCGTATTGCCGCTGATGGCTTCCGGGCACGCCTTCAACACCGCCGTGGACGAGTTGCCGATCAGTTGGGATCACATCGAGTTGCGACTGGACGCTTATTGCGCCACCCGTGCCGACTGCGACTCGCTGGGGATCAGCGTTGGCGATTTCGTGGCCTTCGACCCCTTGCCGGAATTCACTGAAAGCGGTCACATCAGCGCCCGCCATCTGGACGACAAGGCCGGTGTTGCTGCATTGCTTGCGGCGATGAAAGCCATCGTCGACAGTGGCGAGGAATTGATGATCGACTGCCATCCGCTGTTCACCATCACCGAGGAAACCGGCAGCGGCGCGGCGGCAGCATTACCGTGGGACGTCAGCGAATTCGTCGGCATCGATATTGCGCCCGTCGCGCCCGGCCAGCATTCCAGCGAACACGCCGTCAGTGTGGCGATGCAGGATTCCGGTGGACCTTATGACTATCACTTGTCGCGACATTTGCTGCGCTTGGCCAGTGACAACGAATTGCCGGTGCGCCGCGACCTGTTCCGTTACTACTTCAGCGATGCGCACTCGGCGGTGACCGCCGGGCACGACATTCGCACCGCCCTGCTCGCCTTTGGTTGCGATGCGACGCACGGTTATGAGCGTACGCATATCGATAGCCTGGCGGCATTGAGCCGCTTACTGGGTGCCTACATTCTGAGCCCGCCGGTTTTTGCCAGCGATGCGCAACCGGCGAAGGGGTCGCTGGACCGGTTCAGTCATCAGATCGAACATGACACGCAGATGGAAAGTGATACGCGGGTGCCATCGGTGGATAGCCTGGTGGGGCAGCGCTCCGATAGCTGACATCTTCATTGTTTGATCTTGCGCTATCGCGAGCAGGCTCGCTCCCACAGGGAACTGCGGTCAACTGTGGGAGCGAGCTTGCTCCGGGCGGCGTTCCGACGAAGGCGGCCGCACAGGCGACACATCAGGCCGAGGCTAGCCGCCACCGATCATTCGCCGTAGCATCGCGCCATTGTTTAGCCGAGGTGCCTATGCTGATCCCCTACGACCAACTTGAAGTCGACACCCTGACCCGCCTGATCGAGGATTTCGTGACTCGTGACGGTACGGACAATGGTGATGACACGCCGCTGGAAACCCGTGTGTTGCGGGTCCGCCAGGCATTGACCAAAGGCCAGGCACTGATCGTTTTCGACCCGGAAAGCGAGCAATGCCAATTGATGCTCAAGCACGATGTGCCCAAGCACCTGTTTGACTGAACGGCTCAGCGCCCCTTGGTCTTGGCCAGTTTTGCCTGGATGCGCTCATAGACTTCAGCCCGATGCACATTGACGTTCAGCGGCGCTTCGACGCCAAAGCGCACACTGTTGCCGCTGACGTTGAGGACACGCAGTGAAATGTTGTCACCGATGGAAATCACCTCGCCCACAACGCGACTGAGTACAAGCATGGTATTGGTCCTTGAGGATTGCCGGTCCTTGAAGATGCCCGGCGTTTAGCGGGTCTTCAAGGCGAGGACGGCAAATCAGCCCAGCCCTACAGCGCTGGACGATCACCTCTGACGGATGCGTCCGACAAATCGATTGAATGCAGGACCGTTCCTTCAGGACGCGGTAAAGCGCGGGCCAAACAAAATGACGCTGGCCCCGATCACGCACAGCGCCACACCAATCCAGTCCGAGCTCAATGGACGGATTCGCTCGACGACCGCCAGCCAGCCAATTGAAGCAATGATGTAAATGCCACCGTAGGCGGCATAGGCGCGCCCTGCGTAGGAGGCCTCGACACGCGTCAGCAGCAGCGCGAACAAGGTCAGGCTGAGCAGCGCCGGAAACACCCACACAACGCTTTTGCCTTGGCGCAACCACATCCAGAACGCGAAACAGCCGGCGATTTCAAACAGCGCCGCGAGGAAAAACCACAAGTAATTGAGCATGCAGATGCCTCGTGAGGATGGCCGGTGGCGGCCACCCTAACGACGCTGTTGCCTACGGGCAAGTTCAGCCAGCGTTTTGTTTGGCCTTGGCGCGCATTTTATCGGCCATGACGGTCATTTCGTTGTAGAGCAGTTGCGGGTTCTTCTGTTTGATCGCCCAGGCCATGCGGCCCTGTTCGTGAGGCAGGATCATAAACTCACCGGCGGCCACCTGTTGGTAGATGTAGTCGGCAATGTCAGAGGCGGTGATCGGCGAACTTTCCAGCAATTTACCGACCTGCGCCTTCATCGCCGGGGTCGGACCGCGGAAAGAGTCGAGCAAATTAGTCTGGAAGAACGACGGGCACACCACATGCACGCTCACTTCCTGCTGTGCCAGCTCGATCAACAGGCTTTCGGACAACGCCACCACGCCGGCCTTGGCCACGTTGTAGTTGCTCATGGCCGGGCCTTGCATCAGGGCGGCCATCGACGCGATGTTGATGATTTTGCCTTTGCTTTCTTCCAGCAGCGGCAGGAACGCCTTGCAGCCCTTGACCACCCCCATCAGGTTGATCGCGATCTGCCAGTCCCAGTCTTCCAGCGACAGTTCACTGAAGAAACCGCCCGAAGCAACACCGGCGTTATTGACGATGATATCGATGCCACCCAGCTTTTCTTCGCAGGCCTGAGCGAATGCGGTCAGCTGGCTGTAATCGCGCACGTCGCAGCGCTGGGTAAATCCGTCACCCCCGGCCTCGCGAACCAGTTTCAGGGTTTCCTGCAAGCCGGGTTCGCTGACATCTGACAAGGCCAGTTGCCAGCCTTCGCGCGCCCAGCGCAGCGCGATTTCGCGACCCAGGCCCGAGCCCGCGCCAGTGATCATCATGCGATTTTGCATAGCAAACAGCCTTGTGGTTCCGGGGAAGATTCGCTGAGTGTAGCGAAGGACATTGCCCGACCCACGCTCCATCAGATTGCTGAATGGCCCGAGCAAACCGTGGGCGCGTGTGATTCAACTAACACTGGAACAAATGAAATAAGTCTGTCTTCGAAAAACATTAAAAAAACATGGAATTTTCCKACTCGCGCACCAGTCGGATTTTGTAAGCAGCTAGAAATTATTGCTTTCCAGCTGACAGTTTAAAGACAGGTCATTCCAGAAGACTTTCAACAAGGAAATAGACATGGGCACAATTCTGATCGTTATTCTGATCCTCTTGCTGATCGGTGGTCTGCCGGTTTTCCCACACTCCAGAAGTTGGGGTTATGGCCCGTCGGGTATCATCGGTGTGGTGCTGGTGGTGCTGTTGATCCTGCTATTGCTTGGCCGGATATAACGGACATAACGAGTTAACAGACAAAAAAAGAGGCCCTTGAAAAAGGGCCTCTTTTTTATTGCGCCGAAAACTTAGTCCGGCTTGCCATCAACCACACCAGCGGTGTTATCGAGCAGGCTTTTGGTCGCTGTTTGCAGGAACGATTCGAGCTTAAGCTTCAACTCCGCAGTGTGTGGATCGTTAGGAACGATCTCGGAACGCGGATTGGCGCCCAGCTCGTAGCGGTACATCTTAGGCTCCATATCCTTGTCTTTCGGTAGCACCAGAATCTGGTCAGCCGTGAGAATGGCCGTGGTCTGTTCGCTGCCCGACGGTTTGATCACGCCAAAACCGGCGTCACCTTCCGGCAGGTTGAGCAGGTCACGACCCCAGCACTGATGGCGCACTTCGCCACCGATGCGGCCCATAATGGTCGGCACGATGTCGATCTGAGTGCCCACGGTGTGGTCACGCTGGCCGAACTTTTCCTGGATACCCGGTGCGATCATCAGCATCGGCACGTTGAAGCGACCCAGGTCCATTTCGGTGATTTGCTGCTCGTTACCGAAACCATGGTCACCCACGATGACAAACAGGGTTTCCTTGAAGTACGGCTCTTTACGCGCCTTCTCAAAGAACTGACCCAGCGCCCAGTCGGAGTAACGCATGGCGGTCAGGTGTTCGTTGAGGTTGCCGCGATCGGTGACGCGCTCGACCGGCAAAGGTGTCGGCAAGGCATACGGCGTGTGGTTGGACAACGTTTGCAGCAAGGCATAGAACGGCTTGCCGTTTTCCCGAGCCTTGAGCTCCACCAGGCCACGGTCGAACATGTCCTGGTCAGACACGCCCCAGGTCGGATCAGAGAACACCGGGTTCACGTAGTCGTTACGGCCGATGAAGTTGGTCATGCCCTGGTTGCTGAAGAAGCCCGACTGGTTATCCCAGGCGAAGTCGCCGTTATAGACGTACACGTCTTCGAAGTCACGGGCACTGAGCAATTGCGGCAGGCCGGACAGTTTGTGGCTGCCTTCCGGGGTCTGCATCAGGTATTCGAAACCCGGCAGGTTCGGGAAGCAGGCCATGGTGGCGAACATGCCCTGGTGGGTGTGGGTGCCGTTGGAAAAGAAACGGTCGAACAACAGGCCTTCCTTCGACAGTTTGTCGAGGTACGGCGTGATGTTACCCGGTCCACCCAGCGCGCCGACCGAGTGACCAGCCATGCTTTCCATCAGGATCACGACCACGTTCTTGATTGGCAGGGTCTTGTCGGCCGGTGGCGTGTAATCACGACGCACGGCGGCTGTCTCGGCATCCACCAGTTTTTCGTCTTTCATCACCAGCATGTCACGCACGGTCTGCTGAGCCACCGGCTGCGGCAGTGTGGCTTTCCAGATGTTGTCGCGATCTTCGGACATCCGGCTCTTGGCCGCCGCGATCAGCGACAGCGTGCCGTTGAGGCCCAACTGGTTGGCGAAGATCGAGTCAGTGGTGTAGACGTCACCCCAACGCATCGGTGGGCCTTGACGCAGAGTGCCACGAGCAGCGACCACGCAAATCAGCAGGCAGACGACGAACACGCCGATGCGTGCATACCACGGGGCGATCTGGCGCGTACTGATGCTGCCACCGCTGAACGGGCCGCGAGGACGGGTCGCACGATCGGCGCCCTTGAACGCCAAAGTCAGGATCAATGTGCCAAAGGCCCACGCCAGCAGATAGCGAACCACCGGGAAACCGTACCAGAGCATGCTCATCACGGTTTTCGGGTCTTCTTTCACATACTGGAAGACCAGGCCGTTGAGGCGCTGGTGAAACTCGCGGTAGAAGTCCATTTCCATCAGGCCGAGGAACAGCGCGATGCTCGAAGCGAGGGTCAGCCAGAAGCGGAAGAACCCGCGAGCAGCCATCGCCCGGGCGCTGAACAGTGCCAGCAACAGCGGAATGCAGAGGTAGACCACCAGACGCAGGTCGAAACGCAGGCCGTTGGCGAACGCTTCAAGAAAGGTCGCAGCCGGTGTGTCGAGGATCATCGAGCGGTTGTAGACCAGCAGCGCAACACGCAGCAGGCTGAACATGACCATCATGATCAAGGCGCACAACAGCGTATAGGCCAGATGCGATTTGACGGTCGGTTGCAGCAGGCGACTAGAAGCTCGCTGCTGATTCAGGGCGTCCGGGATTGCCATGTCGTTTTAGGACCCATTGGAAGTTGAAGTTTCAAAAATACGGCGGCGCATTGCCCTCTATTGGCCAATACCTGACCCCGGGGCTTGCGCGGTGCGCAAATGTTGCACGATCACCCGCCTCATTGCCATTGATTACTGTTTGGCTGGCAGATGCGGGGCGGATTGTCTTGGAGGCTTTGTGAAAATTTTGTGCAACGCATATCCGGAAACACAATAAAGCCGCGCACTGGTAAAAACACAAACGCCCCGAACCAGTCGGGGCGTTTTGCAGAACAACGGTGCGATTACTTCTCGGCGCGTTCTTTCAGGGCTTTCAAGGTATTGAACGGCGCATCGACCACGAACTTGTTGGCGACCATCGACGGCACACTGCCGCCTGGCTCGGTGTGCACCTGATAGGTCACTTCAACCTGGTCACCCTTGGGTACGAACTTCCAGAACCCGTCGACCTTGGCGACGCGCACGAAACCTTCTACTTCCGGAATGTACTTCGGTACGCCTTCGAGCTTGCGGGTCAGGCTGCCATCGGCGCCTTCAACGGTGGTGACGTGCAGTACCGAGTCACGCGGGGTAACCGGCCATGGGGTGTTGAATTGGGTGTAGGTCCAGCTCTGGTCGCCCTCGTGCTTGAGCAGCTTCTGCATTTTGCACTCGTGAATCCAGGCACAGGCGCCGGCCACGTCTTCTTGCAGTGCGCGCAGTTTGGCAACGGTGGTCTTCATCAACGTTACACCCTGATAGGACTTGTAGTCCGAGCCAGGCACTTCGCTCAGGGAGATCTTGATGCCGTCTTCGTTCTTGGCGACCTTCCAGTCTTCAGCCTGGGCGGCCGTCGCGGCGAGCACAGCGGTCAATCCACACAACACAGCGATACGATGCAGCGAACCCATAGTTTTATTCCTTGTTGTTGAAGTTCCGTTGTTGAACACATCACACCGCCGTCATTTGCTCCCACCATCCCAGCAATTTGATCGCTTCGTCACGGCTGCTTCCGCACACCTCGACATCAGCTTCAAAGGCCGAACACACCGCCGGGCGTTGTGGACGGCCAAAAATGAGGCACAGGTTATCGACCGAAAGTTGTACGCAACGTTCGCCAGCGGCTTTGCCATTGGGCATACCGGGAATCGCTGAGCTGATGGAAGGGGCTATGCAACAGGCGCCACAGCCTTCACGGCATTTCATGATGACGGGCTCCTCACGAGGAGTGATGTGTAAAAAGGACGGGCACAGAGTAACCGCTAAAACAGTTGTTTAAAATTACCTGAACCGGGGTTTTTCCGTTCAAATCAACGTGACTGACCAGTCTCCGACAAAGCGTCTGGCCAGCGGGTCACGGACAGTGAAGGATTTACCGCTTGAACTCGAAATCCAGCGCCGCGCCTTCGACTTCGTGGCGCTCATCATTGCGCAGTTGCAGCTGCATTTCGTTATTGAGCAGCCGACCGTTGAGCTGAAACGGGCTGCTGCCGGTCTTTTCGCCAAACATGGGTGGCAGCAGTGCATCGTTTTGGGGCAATGGCATCGTACCGATCGGTTTCAGTTCTTGTGCCATTTGCGGGGGCAACTTCAAATCAAGTTTGGCGGGCGGGAGTTGGGTTTTCACCACTTCGCTGGCCGCTTTTGACTTGGAGGCAGTGGGGGGACGCTTTTTCACCACCTTGACAGGCTCGGCTTTTTTGGCAGGCGCCGGTTCTTCCGCGGTTTCGCCGGTCGCCGGTTCTTCATGACCCGCCGCCATGACGCCTTCAGCGTGAACGCTCATCAAGAGGCAAAAAAACAGGCAGGCGGCAGAAAAAATCGGTTTCATGAACCCAACAGCAAAAAACGGCAGAGGGCCATATGCTCCCCTGTTGCACGCCACATGACAAGCACCGCAGTGAACGACCGACTCAGAAGCCGCCGGCCGTTTCCTGGCAAAGTTGCGTGGCCAACATCCCAAGGGTCATCAATGCACGCTCGGCCTCACGGTTCCAGGGTGTGCCGCAATTCAGCCGAATGCAGTGATTGAACTGCTCGGTGTTACTGAAGATAAGCCCCGGCGCAATACTGATGCCCTGTTGCAACGCCCGCACGTGCAATTCCTGTGTGTTGACCCGCCCCGGCAAACTGACCCACAAAATGAAGCCGCCAGTCGGCCGGGTCATCTGCGTGCCTTCAGGGAAGTACTGCTGGACTGCCAGTTGGAAGGCGCTGAGGTTCTTGCGGTATTCCTGACGGATGTAACGTAAGTGACGGTCGTAACCACCGTTTTCCAGATAGGCCGCAATGCCCATTTGCGTGACGCTGCAGGCCGAATGGGTACTGAACGTCTGCAGCCGCTGGATTTCCTGCTGGTACTTGCCGGCAATCATCCAGCCGATCCGCACGCCTGGCGACAGGGTTTTGGAGAAGCTTGAACAATAGATGACCCGATCCAGCCGATCGTAGGCCTTGAGCGATTTGGTGCGCCCCTGCTCGAACATCAACTCGCCGTAAATATCGTCTTCGACAATCTGGATATCAAAATCCGACGCCAGGCGCAGCAATTGTTTTTGCCGCTCCTCGGGCATGGTCCCACCCAATGGATTGCTCAAGCGCGTGGTCAGCACCAGCGCCTTGATCGACCACTGGTTGGCCGCCAGTTGCAGGGCTTCGAGGCTCATGCCTGTGGCCGGGTCGCTCGGAATTTCGATCACTTTGAGGCCGAGCAAGTCTGCCAGTTGCAGCAGGCCATAATACGTTGGCGACTCGGCGGCGATCAGGTCGCCAGGACGGGTCAGTACACGCAGGGACATCTGCAACGCATCGACGCAGCCATGGGTGATGACCACTTCGGAGGGGTCAACCACCACGCCGGCATCGCGCATGCGGATCGCCACTTGCCGGCGCAATGGCTCAAAACCGGGGCTGAACATGTAGCTGAACGCCCGCGGACTATGGAATCGGGTGACTTTGGCCAATTGCTGATGCAGCGCCCGAACCGGCAGGTAATCGACGCTGGGCACTGCGGCGCCCAGCGGAAAAACACCCTCGCGGCGGGATTCGACCAACACTTGTTGAATGATGCTGCTGCGCGTGACCAGACCCGGACGCTCGACCCGGGCGATGTCCGGCGTCGGCGCGGTCAGGGCTGGCGTCTGGTGAACGTAGTAGCCCGACTGCGGCCGGGCCCGGATCAGCCCCTGGTCTTCAAGATTGGCATACGCCTGCAACACCGTCGCATGGCTGACGTTGAGCTGCGAACTCATCTTGCGCACCGAAGGCACGCGCTCCCCCGGTTGATAGACACCACGACGGATGTCTTCGGCCAGTTGTTGAGCAATACGTTGGTAGAGCAAGAGATTGGTCATGACGCAGCACTCGATTTCACGGGCATTTTATTCTTGTGTGAAACAATACCGGAACAGTTTAGAAGTGTACGGGGACAGTTGCCACAATAGTCGACCGTACAGTGCAGTGTCAGCAAAATCTGTACTGCTTTTTTCCATGTACCCAGACAATTGGCAGGCGCAAAAAAACCCGGCGCTGTCTGGCAGGCCGGGTTTTCCAGAGACGCGACCCTTAGCGGGCAGCGCCGAGCTGGCCTTTTTCGTCGGAGAACACAATTTCCACCCGACGGTTCTGCGCACGGCCACGCTCGGAAGCGTTCACGTCCACCGGGTATTCATCGCCGTAGCCTTCGACCTGGATGCGTTTGTCGTCGATGCCCAAGTCCATCAAGACGTCAGCCACCGATTGCGCACGGTCACGCGAAAGTTTGAGGTTGTCGTGTTTACCGCCGGTGCTGTCGGTGTAGCCTTCGATCCGCACCACGCGTTTCGGATTGAGCTGCAGGAACTGAACAATCTTCAGCACCACACGGTTCGCCGAGTTTTTGAGCTCGGCCTCACCCGTATCGAACAGCACATCGCCCAATGTCATCACCAGGCCCCGGTCAGTCTGGGTGGTCGCCAATGCGACAATCTGTTCTTCAAGCCACTTGCCCTGCTGCTGAACGCTGAGCAATTTGGATTCGCGCAGCGCCAATTGCAGACGCTGACGCTCCAGTTCGAGCTTCGCCGCACGCTCTTCGTTGAGCACTTGATTGGTGTGTTCACGGGCGATTTCGCTGTAGCGCTGGCTCAGGTAGGCGTAATGCACCACGTCCGAACCGCTGCCCCAATAGCTGGACAGACGATCTGCGCGGGCCAGGGATTCACCGGCGCGGATCACGTCTTTGGGCGCGATACGCAGCACATTGGAATCTTCCTTGACCTTCTGGAAGTCGGCGCCCGCTTCTTGCAACGCGGCTTCACTGTGTTGCCCGGCGCAGCCATACAGACTGGCGCAACCGGCGAGGATCAAGCTGCCGAGCACTTTTGACTTGAGGCTCATTGGGCATCTCCCAGTTGCTTGCGCAGACGAGTGATGCGGGTATTGAGCACGTTCAATTGCTCCTCGCTCTTGAGGGTCAGCACCTTGGCTTCGGCCAGGCGCGCGTCCAGTTCGGCCTGCTCGGCTCGCATGCGCGCACGTTTGTAGGACTGCTCGGTCATGTTGCTTTGGGCACGAGCGAATTTTTCTTCGGCCAGTTTCATTTCCGGCATGTCATCGGCGGTGGCGCCCACGGCTTTGGCTTGTACGAGTGCCTGTTCGGTCAGGCGAATCTGTTCATTCGGCGCCGGATCGGCTGCACAACCCGCCAGAGCCAGAACGGCCAGGGCAGCGAAAAGAGGTCGAATACTCACTAAAAATCCCTACTGTTTTGGGGTACTGACAGGTTGTTGCTGTTGCTGCACCTTCCAACGCTCGATATTGCGTTGCAACGCGGCGTCCGTCAGTCCTGAGGCGGGCAATTCTGTCATCTTTTTGGCCAGCTGTCCGCGCAACCACGGATCGTTGCAAGCGGAGTTATGGGAAACCGCGAGGTACAGACCGGGCTTGTCGATCGGTTGCGGGTAGGCGATCAGGTCGTTGGCCATGCTCAGCGTCTGCGCGACCGCCATACCTGAATAGCGTCCAGCAAGGACAAATTCCACCTCACCCAGGAGCAACTTCTGGAAGGCCAGGGTCAGGTTGGGTGTACGGATGAGGGTCAATTGCTGCTCGGCAAAAGTGCCGAATGCCGGGGTCATTCGAGACTTTTCCGACACTGCGCCGGGATGACCGTGAAGGTCCTGAGCTTCGTTGTAGATCAATGTCGAATTCTTGCGGGTCCAGACCAGGTAGTCGTTTTCCAGCAGCGACGGATGAATGTAATCCAGGGTTTCCAGTTCGCTGACAGTCAACGGTGCATCGGCCAACATGTCCATGCGCCCGCTGCGCACTTCGTCCAGCGCCTGGGAGCGTTTGCCGGCATAAAGCAGTTCAACCTTGATGCCCAACTCCCCCGCCACGTGCTGCAACAGATCAGCACTGGCACCGATCAGTTTTTCAGGATTTTGCGGGTCTTGCCACAGGTACGGAGGTGCGTCCGGGCTGCCGGTCACGACCAGTCGCTCGCACTTGCCCGCCGCATTGGACAGCGCCGGCAACATCATCAAACCCAGCAGTAATGGCCAGCCGCACACGCGACGCAGATCCATGGCAACACTCTCCACTAAAACCCTGTTATATCGCCTGTAGGAGCTGTCGAGTGAAACGAGGCTGCGATCTTTTGATCTTCCGCTTGGGATTCGAGCGGACCTGAAAATTCGCAGCCTTGTTTCACTCGACAGCTCCTACAACAGCTCCTACAGAAGAACAAAAAAAAAGCCCGACCAAAAGGTCGGGCTCTTTATAAGTCAGGCCGCTGGATTAGACCAGCTTCTCGAACTCTGGGATAGCTTCGAACAGGTCAGCTACCAGGCCATAATCGGCCACCTGGAAGATCGGCGCTTCTTCGTCCTTGTTGATCGCAACGATCACTTTGGAGTCTTTCATGCCGGCCAGGTGCTGGATCGCGCCGGAGATACCGACCGCGATGTACAGCTGTGGCGCAACGATTTTGCCGGTCTGACCGACCTGCATGTCGTTGGGTACAAAACCTGCGTCGACCGCGGCGCGGGAAGCACCGACGGCAGCGCCCAGCTTGTCAGCCAGTGCGTACAGGTGTTTGAAGTTGTCGCCGTTCTGCATGCCGCGACCGCCGGAAACGACGATTTTGGCAGCGGTCAGTTCCGGACGATCGGACTTGGCCAGTTCTTCGCCGACGAAGCTGGAAGTGCCAGCGTCGTGAGCAGCGGCAACGGCTTCAACGGCAGCCGAACCACCTTCAGCTGCAACCGGGTCGAAACCGGTAGCACGCACAGTGATGACTTTCACCGAAGCGTTGGACTGAACGGTAGCGATGGCGTTACCGGCGTAGATCGGACGCTTGAAGGTGTCAGCGTTTTCGACCGAGATGATCTCGGAGATCTGGTCAACGTCCAGCTGCGCAGCAACGCGCGGCAGGATATTTTTGCCGTTGGAAGTGGCGGCAGCCAGGATGTGGCTGTAACCAGCTCCCAACTCTGCAACCAGCGGCGCGACGTTTTCTGGCAGTTGGTGAGCGTAGGCGGCGTTGTCGGCCACCAGCACTTTAGACACGCCAGCGATTTTCGCCGCGGCTTCTGCAACAGCACCCACATTCTGGCCAGCGACCAGAACGTGAATGTCGCCACCAATTTTGGCGGCAGCAGCAACGGTGTTCAGGGTGGCAGGAGCCACAACCTTGTTGTCGTGCTCAGCGATTACCAAGATAGTCATGATTAGATTACCTTCGCTTCGTTTTTCAGTTTCTCGACCAGTTCAGCCACCGACTTGACCTTGATACCCGCGCTGCGTGCAGCAGGCGCTTCGACTTTCACGGTCTTGTTGGTAGAGGCGGTGGAAACGCCCAAAGCGTCCGGAGTCAGCACTTCGAGAGGCTTCTTCTTGGCTTTCATGATGTTTGGCAGAGACGCGTAGCGCGGCTCGTTCAAACGCAGGTCGGTGGTGACGATGGCCGGCAGTTTCAGGGAAACTGTCTGCGCGCCGCCGTCGACTTCGCGAGTCACGGCAACGCTGTCGCCGCTGATTTCAACTTTGGACGCGAACGTGCCCTGACCGTAGCCGCTCAATGCAGCGAGCATCTGGCCAGTCTGGTTGTTGTCGCTGTCGATGGCTTGTTTGCCAAGGATCACCAGCTGAGGCTGTTCCTTGTCGACAACAGCTTTCAACAGTTTGGCAACGGCCAGCGAAGTCAGGTCTTCGGCGGATTCGACGAGGATGGCGCGGTCGGCACCCAGAGCCAGCGCGGTGCGCAGTTGCTCTTGAGCGGTGGACGGGCCGACGGAGACGACGACGATTTCAGTCGCAACACCTTTCTCTTTCAGGCGTACGGCTTCTTCCACGGCGATTTCGCAGAACGGGTTCATCGACATCTTGACGTTGGCAAGATCGACGCCGGAATTGTCCGCCTTGACGCGGACCTTGACGTTGTAGTCCACAACGCGTTTGACAGCTACAAGAACCTTCATGGATTCCTCGTTACTCTCCGGTGAAAAGAAAGTCGCCTAGGCGAACCTGGCGGTTGATGCTCATCGGCGCAAGGGCACCTCTAAAAACGCTGGCAAAAGTGTCAAGTGACCATCGCTCACAATGATGATGATGACCGTTTGTCAGTGGTGACCGACGAGTCATTCATTATCGCGGCGTGTAAACTGCGCGCTATACGTGCACTGCGCATCACCTTGTACTGCCATCGCCCTGTCTTTAGAGGTGCTCTTGAAACCAACAGTGTGCCTACGGCGAGCGCAAAACCGACCGTATCTTGACCGGAACGCCTATTCCGGTCAATACGGTAAAATGGCCGTTCGTAAGCCGCGTGACTTTGATTTCTCTGGCTTTGAGCCAATTCAAACAAACGTTTGTATTGGACGCTGGGAGTGGTGTAGATATAATGCGCCACCCAGAGAGAAAGGTGGACTATCGATTGTCCTGTTCCGCGCTCGCGCAGGGATTCATGGATGCGACACCAAACCTCCAAAATTAGAAAAAAAACTGTTGAGCCTTGAGTAGGAGATAACCTGTGGAACGCGAATACATGGAATTCGACGTCGTCATCGTCGGTGCCGGCCCCGCTGGTCTTTCCGCTGCCTGCCGCTTGAAGCAGAAGGCTGCTGAAGCCGGTAAGGAAATCAGCGTCTGCGTGGTCGAAAAAGGCTCCGAAGTCGGTGCTCACATCCTGTCTGGCGCCGTGTTCGAACCACGCGCCCTGAACGAATTGTTCCCGGACTGGAAAGAACTCGGCGCCCCGCTGAACACGCCGGTCACCCGCGATGACATCTTCGTTCTGAAAAACGCAGACAGCGCGCAAAAAATTCCTGACCTCTTTGTGCCCAAGACCATGCACAACGAAGGTAACTACATCATCTCCCTGGGCAACCTGTGCCGCTGGCTGGCCCAGCAGGCCGAGAACCTGGGCGTAGAAATCTACCCTGGCTTCGCCGCTCAGGAAGCACTGATCGACGAGAACGGCGTGGTGCGCGGGATCATTACCGGCGACCTGGGCGTTGATCGCGAAGGCAATCCGAAAGAAGGCCTGTACACCCCGGGCATGGAACTGCGTGGCAAGTACACGCTGTTCGCCGAAGGTTGCCGTGGCCACATCGGCAAGCAGTTGATCAAGCGTTTCAACCTCGACAGCGAAGCCGACGCCCAGCACTACGGCATCGGCCTGAAAGAAATCTGGGAAGTCGACCCGGCCAAGCACCAACCAGGCCTGGTGGTTCACACCGCCGGCTGGCCGCTGGACATCATGGGCACCGAGAACACCGGTGGCTCCTTCCTCTATCACCTGGAAAACAACCAGGTGGTTGTCGGCCTGATCGTCGATCTGTCCTACAGCAACACTTACCTGTCGCCGTTCGATGAGTTCCAGCGCCTCAAGCACCACCCGGTGCTCAAGCAGTACCTGGAAGGCGGCAAGCGCATCAGCTACGGCGCCCGTGCCATCAGCAAAGGCGGCCTGAACTCGTTGCCGAAAATGGTCTTCAAGGGCGGCGCGCTGATCGGTTGCGACCTCGGCACCCTGAACTTCGCCAAGATCAAAGGCAGCCACACCGCGATGAAGTCCGGCATGCTCGCCGCTGAATCCGTGGCCGACGCGCTGTTCGCCGAGAAAGATGGCACCGAAGAACTGACCACTTACGTCGACGCGTTCAAGAAAAGCTGGCTCTATGACGAGCTGTTCGCCAGCCGCAACTTCGGCCCGGCGATTCACAAGTTCGGCGCGATCGTCGGCGGTGGTTTCAACTGGCTGGACCAGAATATCTTCGGCGGCAAACTGCCGTTCACCTTGCACGACACCAAGCCGGATTACGCTTGCCTCAAGCTCGCCGCCGACTGCAAGAAGATCGACTACCCGAAACCGGACGGCAAGATCAGCTTCGACAAACTCAGCTCGGTGTTCATCTCCGGTACCAACCATGAAGAAGAACAGCCGTGCCACTTGAAGCTGGCCGACCCAAGCATCCCGATCAGCAAAAACCTGCCGCTGTACGATGAGCCTGCCCAGCGCTACTGCCCGGCTGGCGTGTACGAAGTGATCACCATGGAAGACGGCGAGAAGCGCTTCCAGATCAATGCCCAGAACTGCGTTCACTGCAAGACCTGCGACATTAAGGACCCTGCACAGAACATTACCTGGGTGACGCCGGAAGGTGCTGGCGGCCCGACTTACCCGAACATGTAAGTTGAACGCCTGAACATCAAGGCTCCCGAAATGGGGGCCTTTTTGTTGCCCGCGATTCCCGTTTTTGTAGGAGCCGAGCTTGCTCGCGATAGCGGCGTGTCAGTCGACCGTGATGTTGGCTGACACACCGCTATCGCGAGCAAGCTCGGCTCCTACAGGGGATCTTTTGCCAACTCAGGCAGCGCGTTCTTCTCCGGGATTACGCTCAAAGTAGCGCTTGTACTCCCGGCTGAACTGCGACGTACTCTGATAACCCACCCGATGCGCCACTTGCGCCACCCCCAAGCCTTCAGACAGCAACAACTGCTGCGCCTTGAGCAAGCGCAAACGCTTCAAGTACTGCACCGGCGACAACAACGTGCTGCGTTTGAAATGCTCATGAAACGTCGACGCACTCATATTCGCGCAACTGGCCAGGGTCTCGACATTCAGCGGCTCGGTGTAATGCGCATGCAGATGGCTAAGCGATGCCGCAACCCGGGCGAATTGCCCCTGCTGCTCCACCAGCGCGCGCAACACATCGGCTTGCGGCCCGCGCAACGCGACGAACAACAACTCACGCAAACGCGCCTGGCCCATGACCTGACATTCCAGCGGATCGTGCAGGCAACGCAGCAACCGTTCCACGCATCCACGCATCGCGTCGTCGAGCACTGTCGAGGTCATGGACTCCAGCGTTTGCGCAGCAATACTGCGCCCGGACACGAGCCCCATGGCCAACACCAATTCACCGAGCAAAATCCGGTCTATCGCGATGGAAATGCCCAGCATCGGCCCATCCGGCGCGGCAAAGGTTTCGCACTCAAACGGCACCGGCAATGCCTGAATCAGATAATGCCCAGCGCCGTACTCCAGAGTTCGCGGGCCCAGGTACGCCAATTTGCTGCCCTGGACGATGATGACCAGGCTCGGCTCATAAATCTGCGGGCCACGGGCGACATCGCAACTGGCACGCAACACCTGCACTCCCGGCAACGCGGTGGGCGCGAAGCCGTCGCGAGTGGTCAGCGGCTGGATCAACGAAACCAGCGTGGCATTGGCATCGAGATGACGGGTCAACAACATGGGAGCTCTTCACAAAAAAGTCGCGGAAAAAGGGATGAAAGCATCTTCGCAGGTCTGATCATCCATTTGATCAATCGCACGTGGATGCCGGAGGAATAGGCATGACACCCGGAGGAATCGCCATGGCCGGTGCAAGGTGCGGCGCCCAGAATGCACCGCCTCACCTGTCACAGCTTTTGCGAGGTTCCTCATGTACACCGCCATCGGATACGCCGCCCAGTCGGCCACCACTCCCCTCGCCCCCGTGAAATTCGAACGCCGCAGCCCGCGAGCCGATGATGTGGCGATCGAGATTCTCTACTGCGGCGTCTGCCATTCCGACATCCACCAGGCGCGCAACGAGTGGGGCATTGCCGTTTACCCGCTGATGCCCGGTCACGAGATCGTAGGCAAAGTGACCGCCATCGGTGCGAATGTGACCCGGCACAAGGTCGGGGATCTGGTTGGCGTCGGCTGCATGGTCGATTCCTGCCGCAGCTGCGAAGCCTGCCAATCCAACCTTGAACAATATTGCCTCGAAGGTCCGACCATGACCTACGCCACCCCGGACCGGGTCGATGGCAGCAACACCATGGGCGGCTACTCTGACAGCATCGTGGTCAGCGAGCACTTTGTCGTGCGCATCCCGGAAAAACTCGCCTTGGCCAGCGCCGCGCCGATCCTCTGCGCCGGCATCACCACCTACTCGCCGCTCAAGCATTACGGCGTCAAGGCCGGTGATAGAGTCGGGATCCTCGGCATGGGCGGCCTCGGTCACATGGGCATCAAGTTCGCCAAGGCGATGGGCGCCGAAGTCACCCTGTTCACCCGTTCGGCGAGCAAGGCCGAAGAAGGTCGTCGCCAGGGCGCAGACCACGTGATCGTGTCTACCGATGCCGAGCAGATGACGGCTGCAGCTGGCCAATTCGACTTCCTGCTCGACACCATTCCGGTGCAGCACGACCTCAACCCCTACCTCGACACCCTGCGTTTCGACGGCGTGCACATTCTGGTGGGTTTGATTGAACCGATCGATCCACCGGTCCACGCCGCCAAACTGGTGTTGGGACGTCGCGTGCTCGCCGGTTCGTTGATCGGCGGTATTGCCGAAACCCAGGAAGTGCTGGATTTCTGCGCCGAGCACAACATCACCTGCGACATCGAAATGCTCGACATCCGCCAGATCAACGAGGCTTACGCCCGCATGATCGCCGGGGATGTGAAATACCGCTTCGTTATCGACATGGCGACCTTGAAGGTCTAAACCTTCAAGCCCAGTTCTGCCGACAGCCGGGTTGTGACCCCTTTGATCAGGGGAATCAGCTCGGCCATTTTTTCCAGCGGCATGTACGGCACGGTGCTGGCGATGCTGATGCCGGCGACGATGCGCTTGCTGGCATCACGAATCGGCGCCGCCACACAACGGATCGACGGTTCGTTGTCTTCCAGATCAAAGGCATAACCGCCCGCCACGTACTCGACCATGCGCTGCTGAAACTGCTCCCAGGATTGCTCCGGGTGCTGCGGCCAAAACAGATTTTTCCCACCCGCCGGCAAGCTGATTTCGTACAGCCGCTGCCATTCTTCCTGAGTGTCATCCAGCATCAGCGCCTTGCCGATCCCGGTGCGCGCCAACGGCATGCGATGGCCGACCCGCGAACGCATTTCCGGGCCATTGCGACCCGGATTCTTGTGCAGGTACAACACCTCGTCGCCCTCACGAATTGCCAGGTGAATGGTGTCGCCGGTCAACGCCGACAATTCATCCAGATACGGCCCGGCCAACGTCACCAGTGGCAACTCTTCGCGCGCCTGGAAACCCAGTTCGATCAGCTTTGGCCCCAACAGGTAGCCGACCTGCGGCACCACACGCAGGTAACGCTCGTCCACCAGACAACTGGCCAGACGATGGGTGGTGCTGCGCGTCGTGCCGATCAGCCGGGCGATTTCCTTGAGATCGCGGGCGCCGCTGGCCACAGCCTGAACCACACCCAAACCACGAAGCAGTGTCTGGGTGCCGGTCGGCGCGGCGTCCTTGGCGATTTTTGGGGCGTCTTCCTGCATATCCAGCCTTTACCGTTGAGCGAGTGACGGGCGGCATTATGGTCGCCCGATGCCCGCAACTACAACTTGATACGCTCGACTTTGCCCACCAGCAAGATGTAGGAAAGCGCGCCAATCAATGCCAGAACCGAGATGTAGGTAATCGCCGGGGCAAACGAATCACCGGTCGCCAGGAAACCGATGACAATCGGCGTGGTGATCGCCGACAAGTTGCCGATGAAGTTGAACACCCCTCCGGTCAGTCCCAACAATCGTGCCGGTGCCAAGGTTGAAACCAGCGACCAGGTGATCGACGCCAGACCGTTGCCGAAGAAGGCCAGCGCGAGGAAGGCAATCACCAGCGGCGTCGATTCGACGAAGTTGGCGCCGATGATCGAGGTGGAAATCAGCAGGCCGCCAATGATCGGCAATTTACGGGCGAAACCTACCGTGTAACCGCGACGGATCAGGAAGTCAGAGAAGAACCCCGAACACAACACACCGACGAAGGCGGCGAGAAACGGCAGCGACGCCAGCAGGCCAGACTTGATGAAGTCCATGCCGCGATATTTCACCAGGTAAGTCGGGAACCACGTCAGGAAAAACCACAGCGTCGAGTTGAGGCAGAACTGGCCGAGGTAAATGCCCCACAGTTTGCGTTTAGTCAGAACAATCCCGAGGTCAGTCCAGCTGAACTTCGCTTTGACTTTGGCTTGCTCGGCCTGGATATCCACCAGCCCGCCACCCTCGCGGATCAGGTCGATTTCAGCATCGTTGACGCCTTTGAAATCCCGAGGCTCGCGGTACACCGCGTACCAGATCACCGCCCACAGAATGCCCACCGCACCGGTGCTGATGAACACCATGTGCCAGCCAAATTCATGCTGCAACCATGCGAGTACCGGCGTCAGGAATGCCAGGCCGACGAACTGCCCAGAGGTGTAGAAACCGATGGCAGTGGCGCGTTCGCGCTCGGGGAACCAAGTGGTGACCACGCGACTGTTGATCGGATAGGCCGGGGCTTCCAGGGCACCGACCGCCATGCGCAAGACGAACAGCGCGATGAAACTCGCGGCGAAACCGAGCATGACCGTGGCGATCGACCACAGCAACAAGGCGACGCTGTAGAGGATGCGCGGTGGAACACGGTCCACCAGCCAGCCGCCGGGAATTTGCATCGCGGCGTAGGTCCAGCCGAAGGCCGAGAAGATCAGCCCGACGTGGATCGGATCGATGCCCAGTTCGCTGGTCAGCGCCGGGGCTGCGATGGACAGGTTACTGCGGTCCAGGTAGTTGATCACCACGGTGATGAACAGCAGGACCATGATGAAAAATCGCTTGCGACTGGGCGTCACCAACGACGCTTGCCCGGTGAGGGTTTGCGATTGCATGAGGAGTGCCTCTTCTTATGTTTATTGAGGTCGTCTAGAAGACTTGCAGCGCCCCCTGTAGGAGCTGGCTTGCCAGCGAAGGCGGCATGACGTCCGACATTGATGTGACTGACAGGACGCTTTCGCTGGCAAGCCAGCTCCTACAGGGGATTTGAGGTGGGTCAGAGAGAACTCACCACTCAGCAAAACTGCCATCGGCATGACGCCAGATCGGGTTGCGCCAGCGGTGGCCGACGGCGGCGCGTTCGATCACGTATTCCTCGTTGATCTCGATACCCAGGCCCGGGCCATTCGGGATCTTCACGAAGCCTTTGTCGTAGTCGAACACCCGCGGATCTTTCACGTAATCGAGCAGGTCATTGCTCTCGTTGTAATGGATGCCCAGGCTCTGTTCCTGGATGAACGCGTTGTAGCAAACCGCGTCCAGTTGCAGGCACGCCGCCAAGGCGATCGGCCCCAGCGGGCAATGCAGCGCCAGCGCCACGTCGTAGGCTTCGGCCATGTTGGCGATTTTACGGGTTTCGGTGATGCCACCGGCGTGCGACGCATCCGGCTGGATGATGTCGACGTAACCTTCGCTCAGTACGCGCTTGAAATCCCAGCGCGAGAACAGCCGTTCACCGAGGGCAATCGGGGTGCTGCTCAGCGGCGCCAGTTCCTTCAGCGCTTCATAGTTTTCGCTGAGCACCGGCTCTTCGATGAACATCAGTTTGTACGGATCGAGTTCCTTCATCAGCACCTTGGCCATGGGCTTGTGCACCCGGCCATGGAAGTCGACGCCGATGCCGACGTTCGGTCCGACCGCGTCACGCACGGCGGCGACATTGGCCAGGGCCAGGTCGACTTTCTCGAAGGAATCGAGAAATTGCAGTTCTTCGGTACCGTTCATTTTTACCGCAGTAAAACCACGGGAGACCGCTTCTTTCGCCGCGCGCGCAGTGTCCGCTGGCCGGTCGCCGCCGATCCACGAATACACACGAATCTTGTCCCGCACCTGACCACCGAGCAAATCACTGACCGACACGCCCAGCGCCTTGCCCTTGATGTCCCACAACGCCTGATCGATACCGGCCAGCGCGCTCATATGGATCGCGCCGCCCCGGTAGAAGCCGCCGCGATACAGCACAGTCCAGATGTCTTCGATGTTGCGTGGGTCTTTGCCGATCAGGTAGTCGGACAATTCTTCAACCGCAGCCGCAACCGTGTGGGCGCGGCCTTCAACCACGGGCTCGCCCCAACCGGTCACGCCCTCGTCGGTTTCGACCTTGAGAAAGCACCAGCGCGGTGGAACGATGAAGGTGGTGAGTTTAGTAATTTTCATCTCTGCTCTCTTTTTATAAATGCAGCTCTTATAGATGCAGCGCTCACAGCGCCAAAAAGTCTTAGCGAAGGGCTTTCCAGGCAGTCACGTAGGCGTTGGCATTGACGGCCACGTCCGCTGGCGTCATCCCCGACTTGAACAAACCTGAACCAAGGCCGAAGCCTTTGACGCCCGCGTCGATAAACACCTGCATGTTGTCCGGCGTGATACCGCCGACCGGCGCCAGAACGGTTCCGACAGGCAATACCGCGAGCCAGGCTTTGACGACGGCCGGCCCCATCTGCTCGGCGGGAAACATCTTCAGCACGTCCGCACCTTCGGCCAATGCGGCGAAGGCTTCCGTCGGCGTCGCCACACCCGGTGACAGGAACAACCCCGCCGCTTTCGCCGCGCGCAGCACCTTGGGATCGCTGTGCGGCATGACGATCACTTGGCCGCCCGCGGCTTTCACTTGCTCGACCTGTTCCGGTGTCAGCACCGTTCCCGCACCGATCAGGCAATCGGCAGGCAAGGTACTGCGCAGGATGCGGATACTTTCGTACGGCTCAGGGGAATTGAGCGGCACTTCGATGACACGAAATCCGGCGGCGTACAGGACTTCGCCGATGGCCGCCGCTTCTTCCGGGCGCAGGCCACGCAGGATCGCGATCAGGCCGTTTTGCGCCAAGGCGTGTTTGAGCATGTCAGACCTCCAGTCAGGTTTAACGGGATGGGTTGGGTGTGATCAGTCCAGCGGCGAGCGCCAATTGCCACAACCCGCGTTCGGTGGCTTGCTCAGCCAGCAGCACCCGAGCAAAACCGCAGGCGTCGAGGGCCCGGCTGTAGCGGGCACAGAGTTGGGCATTACCGATGAGGATGATCGAAGGCAGGTGTACGCTATTGCGCCGACGTCGCTGGGCGGTCGCCAGCGCTGACAGTTCATGACCGATCAACAGCCCCGACAAGTAATCCGCCTGGGCCGTGGCGCTCAGATCACCGATCAGCCCGAGGCTGCGGGCACTGAACAATGTCGATAACGGGCCGATCTCGCCGTCCACCGACAAGGCCACTTGCACCCCACGATCAAAAGCCTGGCCATCGAAAGACACGCCTTTTTGCTGGGTGCGCCCCAGAATGCTGTGTTCGCTGAGCACGGCAAAAATTTCGCCGGTCATGAACGTATCGAAATGCACGATGCAGCCGTCGGCCACTTCCACCCATTTCGAATGACTGCCTGGCAAGCCGATCAGCAGATCGTTGCCCGCCTCGCCCTGAAGAGTGTGCAGAACGCCAAGTACCTGGGTTTCTTCGCCGCGCATCACGTTCGGCAACGGCGAACGCTGAATCACACCCGGCACGATGTGCACATCGACACCGCGAAGACTGCGAACCGTTTGTAGGGAAGTTCCGAGATTGGCGACGTTCGCCGGCGTATCGCGGTAGGCCGCTTCGCGCCAGCCCTGAGCGCTGCCGACCATGCCACAGGCAATCACAGGTAAATCCGACTGCGCGTCGAGCCAGTCACCACAGGCCTCATCGAAGGCCAGTTCAAAACCGTCTGAACATTCCTGACCTTTGATGATTCGCAGCGTCCGGGGCAGCTGCATGACCCCCGAAGACAACGAACGTTGTTCGAGCACCAGGCCATCCGCAGCGAGTTTGTAAGCACGTAATGAGGTTGTCCCCCAATCGAGCGCGATCAATTGCGCCAGCATCGCTTCACCTGTTTTGTTTATTGGCAGTGAGTGAGCGGGACTATAAACCGGGAAGCGCAATAATCTCAATATATAAATATCACTCCCATATATTGGGATTAACGCAAAAAAAATCGCAACTCAAGGCTGCGATCTTTTAACCGGCGATGCTGGCGTTTAATTACCCTCGGCAAACTCGCGCAACACCGCCCCATCCATCCGGTATCGCACCCACTCTTCCTGTGGTTGCGCACCCAACGATTTATAGAACTCGATCGCCGGTTTGTTCCAGTCCAGCACGCTCCATTCAAAACGCCCGCAATCATTGGCGCAGGCGATTTTCGCCAGGTGGCGCAGCAAGGTTTTGCCCGCACCACCTCCGCGTTGTTCGGGGGTGATGTAGAGGTCTTCGAGGTACAGGCAGTTGCTGCCGAGCCAGGTGGAATAGCTGAAGAAGAACACGGCGAAGCCGATCGGCTGACCGTCGCGCAGGCAGATCAGGCCGTGAGCGGTGGCGCCTTCGCTGAACAGACTGCGCTCGATGTCGGCGACGCTGGCGATGACTTCGTGGCGGGCACGTTCATAGTCGGCCAGTTCAGTGATGAACCCGAGGATTTGCGGTGCATCGCTGGGGGTCGCCGGGCGGATCTCGATCGTCATGGGACGTGCCTTCGTCAAAGGTTGAAAACGCCATACTAAGTTGCCAGGCTGCGTCCGTCACACTGGAAATTCAAAGCTGAACTATGGTGCAACGTTTTCACATTCAAAGGACTGTTATGACCACTGATACTTTCGCCCCCCTGCAAAACCTCGCCGCTCAATTGCTGCCCTACGCGCTGGAGCCCTCAGAGGACGGTGCTCATGACCTGTCGCACTTGCAGCGGGTCTGGCACAACGTGCGCACGATTCATACGCAAGAAGGTGGCGAGCTTGAGGTGCTGCTGGCAGCGGTGCTGTTGCATGATTGCGTGGCGGTGGAGAAGAACTCGCCGTTGCGTTCGCAGGCGTCTCGACTGGCTGCCGAAAAAGCGTCCGGCGTGTTGGCCGACCTACATTGGCCGAACGAAAGAATCAGCGCAGTAGCCCACGCTATCGAAGCACACAGCTTTTCTGCCAACATCACCCCCACTACGCTCGAAGCGAAAATCATGCAAGACGCCGATCGCCTCGATTCCCTCGGCTTGCTCGGTGTCGCGCGCACGTTCTACGTTGCCGGGCGCATGGGCAGCGCGTTGTACGACCCGCAGGATCCAGAAGCAAAGTACCGTGACTACGACGACACACGCTTTTGCCTCGATCATTTCCAGACCAAGTTGCTGCACCTGGCAAACGGTTTCCAGACCGCCACCGGTCGACGCCTGGCACAGCTCAGGCATGAGCGTCTGAAAGGTTTCATGGAGYAGTTCAAGGAAGAGATCGGCGTCTGCTGAAGGCAATACTCCGGCCAGCGCTAATCCTGAAATCGCTAACCCAGGACCTAACATCGGCGCGATGCGTGATAGATATCAGACGCTCATTTCTATCGGCTCAAGGAACCGCGTCATGTCCAGCGCAACACCCCCAGTCTCCAGCCGGTTGTTCGGCCTGTTTTGCCTTGCCAGCTATTTGCTGTCGCTGTCCTACGGCTCGACTTTTTTGCTGTCGTTGCTGATCGGCTCACGCGGTGGCAATGAACACGATGCAGGCAGTGTGATTTCGGCGGCCATGCTCAGCACGTTCGCGGCGGTGATCGTCTCGGGGCATTTGTCTGACTGGCTCGGTGCCGCGCGCTCGATTGCCTTGTTCGGCGTCTTACTGGTGGCGGCCAGCCTCGGCTTCGCCTTGACCCCGGGCTTCGGCACTGCGCTGTTGTTTTTTGGACTGTTGCTGGGGCTGGGTTGGGGCGTGTTTTACACCCTCGGGCCGATCATTGTGGCCAGCTTGGTGACACCGGCCCTACGGGCCAAATACTTTGCGCTGCTGTCGGGCAGCATGATGACCGGGATCGGCAGCGGCCCTTTACTGGGCCGCGCTGCCAGCGCCCTCGGCTATCCGGTAACCGCCGCGTTTTACCTCGCTGCAATGGCCAGCCTGATCGGCGTTTTACTGTTCTGGCGACTGGATGCACAGATCAGAAAAACGCCCGCGCCCGCCACCTCGGTCGCGCGAATTTCCTGGCGCGCAACGGCCCAGGTGCTGTCGTCCCGGGCCGTGTTCCCGATCCTCATGGTCGGTCTTGGTGGTTGCGTGTTCGGCGGCCTGTCGAGCTTCCAGACCAGTTACGCCGAATCCCGCTCGCTGGATTATTCGCTGTTCTTTTTTGGCTTCATGGGCGCGGCGATCAGCAGCCGAATGCTGATTGCCGGCATCGTGGTCAAACGTGACCCGTTCCGCGCATCGTGCCTGTTGTCGGGCCTGATGATGGGGTCGATTGTGCTGTTTGGTTTCGTGGTCGACAGCGGGCTCAGTTATGTACTGGCAGCCGTGATGCTCGGGGTCGGATACGGTCTGACCTATTCGGTGATCAACGGCCTGGCGGCCAACGAAGCGCCGCACGGCACGACCTCGCAAGCCTTGCTGTTGTTCAGCCTCTCCTACTTCATCGGCGTGTTTGGTTTTCCCTTGCTGGCCGGAAAAATCATAGTCGAACAAGGGATGCCCGCGTTGCTCCTGACCGTGCTGGCCGTGGCTATACTGAACTGGTTGATCACCGTAGGCCGGTTGATCTGGCGTCGCGTCGCGCCGGTTAAATCCGTGCAGCAGGCCTGAACCGTTCGTCATTCATCAGGCACCAATCCGAACGCGAGGCGGACCAATATCAGGTAGAGACTCTATTAAACGGAGACGATGCCATGTTCATGTCCAGGTTGACCGCCCTCGCTCTCGCCACACTGCTGTCCTCTGCTGCGTTCGCCGCCACACTCGCTGAAGGAACGGGCCCGACCAACCCGGTCGAGGGCCCGAAAGCGCCCGCCATCCAGAGCGCACCCAGCATGAACACCCACGGCACCGGTATCGACAGTAACCTGCCGCCCGCGACGGGCACTGACCCACGGATCCAGGGCAATGACGCGGGCCGTCAAAGCGGACTGAACATGCCCGACACCCAGACACCCGACAATGCCGGCAGCGGCATCGGCTCGAAAACCACCACCGGTGGCTCGGGCTCCGAGGGCGGTGCCTATTAATAGTTCGCCCACGCGAGCGACCTCTCCACACACATCAAGAGGTAAGCATGAACGACGATAAAAAACTGGAAAAAGAAGTCCTGATCCGCCTGTTGCATGCCCACCCGAGTGGCTTGGGCAAAGAGGTTCTGGACAATTATCGGGGGGAGAAAGTCGTGGCCAGTACCCTCGCAGCCCTGCAGGACCGGGGGCTGATTCAACACGGCCATGTGACCTGCGATGAGGCTGGCGAGCACACGGTGAATCTGCCGATCAAACTCAGCAGTGCCGGGGTTGAGGCGGCACGCAAACTGGATAGCTGAACACTCTGGGTAAAACTCAGGATTGTTGTTGAATTTACTGGCCCCATCGCGAGCAGGCTCGCTCCCACAAGGGATCTGTGTGTGACGCAGATCCACTGTAGGAGCGGGCTTGCCCGCGAAGGCGTCGGCACATCCAATACTAATGCGTCAGACATACCGCTTTCGCGGTCAAGTCGATCGCCGCACCGCCGCTCCTACCAGTACGGGGTATCAGCGCTGTTTCAGGCGGTCAATGACGACCGCCAGCAACAGAATCGAACCGCGAATCACATACTGGTAAAACGTGTCGATGTTCTTCAGGTTCATCGCATTTTCAATAATCGCCAGAATCAACACCCCGGCAATCACGTGCCGAATCATGCCGATCCCGCCACTCAACGACACCCCGCCCAACACACAGGCCGAAATCACTGTCAGCTCAAAACCCTGGCCAATCATTGGCTGCCCGGAGGTCATGCGCGACGCCAGAATTACCCCGGCCAGCGCACCAATCACGCCATGCACGGCGAAGATGATGATCTTGGTCCGGTCAACGTTGACCCCGGCCAGCAATGCCGCTTCCTGGTTGCCGCCGATGGCCATGGTGTTGCGCCCGTAGGTGGTGTAATTCAGCAGCCAGCCGAAAAACAGGAAGCAGACGATGGTGATCAGGATCGGCACCGGCACGCCAAACATCTGGCCGTTACCGAAGACGAAGAACTGCTCCTGCGACACGCCGACCGCTTTGCCGTTGGCGAAGATGTAAGCCAGACCGCGAACGATCTGCATGGTCGCCAGCGTGGTGATCAACGCATTAACCCGCAGCTTGGCAATCACAATCCCGTTGATCAGCCCGACAATCAGCCCCATCACCAGCGCGGCACTCACGCCTAGGAACACGCTGTCGGTGTCGCGCATCACCACTGCCGCGACCACGCCGGCACAAGCGATCACCGAACCCACCGACAAGTCAAAGTGCCCGGACGCCAGGCAATACAACATGGTGCACGCGGCGATCCCGGTAGTGGAAATCGCTAACCCGAGGCCGCGCATGTTCAGTGGCGAGAGGAAGTTGTCGATCAGCAACGTGCAGAGCACGAAGATCCCGACCGCCGCCAACAGCATCACCCAGTCATCGAGAAAGCGCCGCAGGTCCAGGGGTTTACGCTGGGTCGGCAGAGCGTTGTTTTGGGTTGTCATCATAGTCACCTCTCAGTTCGCCACGCCGTCAGCGCGTTGGCGCGGCAAAGCCAGTTGCAGCAGGTTGGATTCATTGGCCTCGGCGCGAGACAACTCGCCGCGCATCGCGCCTTCGCAGAGCACCAGAATGCGGTCGGAAATACCCATCACTTCCATCAGGTCGCTGGACACCACAATCACCGCGATGCCGCTTTCGGCCAGGTTATGGATGATCTGGTAGATCTCGGCTTTGGCCCCGATGTCGATGCCGCGTGTAGGCTCGTCCAGCAACAGGACCTTCATCGGCATCGACAGCCATCGGCCGAGAATGGCCTTCTGCTGATTGCCACCGGACAGGTACATGATTTTTTGCGCCGCATTCGGCGTCTTCACCTTCAGCGCCTTGATCTGCTTGTCGGCATTGCCCTTTTCCCACAGGCCGCGCAACAGACAACCGAAGGTGGAGTGGGCGCCGCGTGCACTGATGTTGATGTTCTCGGCGACACTGGCGAGCGGGATGATGCCTTCCTTCTTGCGGTCCTCGGGGCACAGCAAAATCCCGGCCGTAATTGCATCACGAGGTGAGCGCAGTTTCAGTTCATGGCCGCGTAATTCCAGGCGTCCGGCGGTGTTGCGCTCCAACCCGCTGAGCAGACGGAACAACTCTGTGCGCCCGGCACCGACCAGTCCGAACAACCCCAGGATCTCGCCTTTGTGTGCCTCGAAACTCACTGGCTCGCGCAAGCCGGGGCCGAGCAGGCCATCGACTTTCAACGCCACCGCGCCACGCTGGCGAGGACGGTAATCGTAGATGTCCTGAATGTCGCGACCGACCATGCACGTCACCAATTGGTCGTGGGTCAGTTCGCTCATGTCCTCGAAGGTGCGCACGTAACGACCGTCCTTGAACACCGTCACCGCGTTGCAGATGCGGAACACTTCTTCCATGCGATGGGAGACGTACAGCACCACTTTGCCTTCATCGCGCAGGCGTCCGATGATCGCCATCAAACGGTCGATCTCGCGCGCCGACAGACTGCTGGTCGGTTCGTCGAAGGCAATCACATGCGCGCCACGGGACAGCGCCTTGGCGATTTCCACCAGTTGCCGCTGACCAAGGGACAGGCGCCCGACTTTCTCTTGCGGGTCGATTTCATCGGCCAGGCCTTTGAGGCAAGCCAATGCCTGTTGGCGCAACGCGCCGCGATTGATCAGGCCGAAACTGGCCGGCAGGTGGCCGAGAAACAGGTTCTCTGCCACGGTCATTTCGGGCACCAGGTGCAACTCTTGATGGATCACCGCGACGCGGCTGGCGATGCTGTCGGCGGTGGATTTGAATGCCATCGTCTGCTCGCCGATCTGCAGGTTGCCACTGCTGGGCGTGTAAGCGCCGCCGAGGATTTTCAGCAGTGTGGATTTGCCGGCGCCGTTCTCGCCCATCAACGCGTGAACCTGCCCCGGGTGCGCAACGAAGCTGATGCCATCCAGCGCCTTCACCCCGGGAAAGGTCTTGCCGATCCCGTTGAAGCGCAGGCTGCCGCCAACGCTGTGTTCGTATGTCTGTACTTGCGCGTGCATAAAACACCTCTTCACAGGTCAGGCAGCCCCGTCGCCGGGGCCACCGTTGAAATCAACCGAGCCTCAGTTCCACAGGCCGATCTTTTCCAGTTCCTGCTTGAAGTTGTCGCGCGTGATCAGCGTTACGTCGTCCATCGCGGTGAATTTCGCCGGTTCCGTGCCGGTGGTGACCCACTCGTACATCATGCTGGCGGTGTTGTAGCCCTCGATGTGGGGGCTAGGCAGCATCGAGCCGAAGAAACCGCTGTGGGCTTTCTTCAGTTCGCCGATGGCGTCGGTGCCATTGATGCCGATCCCGATGACATTGGCAGCAGCGAAACCGGCGCTTTCGGTGGCGCGCACGCCGCCGAGTACGGTGTTGTCGTTCATGCCGCCGATGATCAGGTTTTTCGCCGAGCCCGGCAGTTTCACCAGCGCCGAGTTGGTGGCGTCCATGCTGCCCGGTACGTCGAGGGTTTTCAGCGCCGAGAACAGGATGTGGTCTTTGGGCATGCCGGCGTCTTCCAGCGCTTTGACCGAACCGTCAGTGCGTTTCTTCCCGGTGTCGAGTTCGTTGAAGGTGTTGATCACCGCGTAGGTGTCTTTCCATTCCCAGCCACGTTTCTTCGCTTCGGTGGCCATGGCGCTGCCTTGTTTCTGGCCGACTTCGAACGCAGCCATGCCGAGGTACGGAACGTCTTCCATGAACTTACCGCTGGTATCGACAAAGCGGTCATCGACGGCGATCACTTTCAAACCGTTCAGCTTGGCTTTGGCCATGATCGCAGGGCCCAGGGACACGTCGGGCGGGCAGATCACGAAGCCCTTGGCACCGTTGGCGGCAAGGCTATCGATGGCCGAGAGGGTTTTTTCGCCGTCCGGCACCGCAATCTTGATCAACGTGAAGCCCTTCTCTTTCCCGGCCTTTTCGGCGAATGCCCATTCGGTCTGAAACCAGGGCTCTTCCGCTTGCTTGACCAGGAAACCGATTTTCACTTCCTCGGCCGCCAGCAGCGTACTGCTCAGGCTAACCGCGGTGACCGCCAAAGCGGCACAGCACAGGGAACGGATCCGACGACGATTCATAAGCTGACTCCTTGTTATTTTTTTTGAGCGTTATTTGAAAGCCGGTGTAAACGATGAAGCTAATAGTCATATCGTATGATGATTGGCTTTCAGACGGAGTTCCGCGCCTGAAAGCCGTTTTGTTCAGTCGTGATACATCACTGAGCGCCCGCCATCGATGGTGATGCACGAGGCATTGATGAACGGCGCTTCATCACTGGCCAGGAATACGGCGGTCATGGCTACTTCAATCGGTTGACCGATGCGACGCGGTGGATGCAAGTCAAACGCGCGCTGGCGCTCGGCCTGCGGGTCGGCAAAACCGTTCCAGTAATCCACGTTCAATTGGGTTTCGATGTAGCCCGGTGCGATGGCGTTGACGCGAATGCCCTTCGGCGCATATTCGATGCCGAGTGCGCGGGTCAGGCCGAGCAAACCGTGTTTGGCCACCGGGTACGGGAAGCAGCCGGGGATGATGTGGGTGGAATGGGTCGAAGCGATGTTGATGATGCTGCCGATGCCCTGCTCGATCATTTGCGGCAATACTGCCTTGCAACCGTACCAAGCGCCGTCGAGGTCGATGGCGAAGCAGCGATGCCAGTCTTCTTCGGTCATTTCCAGAGGATCACGGAACACGTTGACCCCGGCGCAGTTGACCAATACGTCGATCCGGCCGTGCAGGTCAATCGCCAGTCTGGTCATGGCGTGCAGGTCTTGCTGGCGCGATACGTCAGCCTTGATCGCCACCACATCGGCGCCTTGTTCGCGCCAATGCGCCGCGACTTTCTCGACTTTTTCAGCCTGGATGTCGCTGATGATCAACTTGGCCTGCTGGGCTGCAAACGTTGCAACGATGGCCTCACCGATGCCTTGAGCGGCACCGGTCAGCAGCACCACTTTGTTTTTCAGGCGCTCGCCCTTGGGCGGTTCAGCCACCGGTGGCAAGGAAAGAGATTCAGCCATGAATCAACGCTCCTTTTTGCCGGCACAACAAAAACCGGGCATCTGTCGATGTCCGGTCAAAAGACTGTTTGGAAAATCGCTGCATCACTTCACCTGTTTTGTTTTTTTAAGTGTGAGTGCGTGTAACTGATGGCCGACTATAAACCCGCCCACCAAACAATCTCAATATATAATTTCGCATCCCATATTTTGGGATTTAACCAGCAAAACGCACGCATGGCTTTCCGGCCACATCCACTCGAATCGATAACACCGCACCATCCAGCGGATGGTTGAGCGGACTCGCAGCGCTGGTGATGTACAGGGTTTTCAGGTCTTCGCCGCCGAATACGCAACTGGTGGGACGGCTGATGGGCAGTTCGATGATTCGATCAACATGACCGTCCGGGGTCAGCCGGAGTAAACAGCTGCCATTCCAGCGGGCGTTCCAAATGTAGCCTTCGGCGTCCATGGCCGAGCCATCGGGAACCCCACGCTTATCCGGACCGAACCAGACGTAAGCGGTATCCAGATTGCCGTCGGCATGGATGAAATACCGGTACAGCGTGGCGTCGAGGCTGTCGGCGAAAAACAGCGTCGTTGCGTCTTCGCTCCATAGCAGTGTGTTGGGAATCCCCAGCCCTCGAAGCAGTGGCGTCACCCGCGCATCACGGTCGATACGAAACAGGCCGCCGGAGCGACGGGTGACAGGCTGGTCTTCACCGTTTTCGCCGATGTTGTTTTGCATGGTGCCGAGCCAGAGCCGACCCTGCGCATCGCAACGGGCTTCATTGGGGCGATTGCCGGGTTGCGGGTCGGCCACGCAGAGCAGGGTCAGGCGCGGTTCAAGGCCCGGTGAGTCGAGGTCCAGCCGATAGACGCCACTGCTCAACGCGACCAACGCGTCACCGCTTTCGCAGGGGATGAATGCGGAGATATGTTCCGGCATTTCCCAGATCTCGACGTTGGCGCCTATCAGCCGAAGCGCTTGTTTGCCGGCGATATCGACCCAATACAGCGCCTGTGTCGGTACGTCCCAGAACGGGCTTTCGCCAAGTCGCGCGCGGTGCTGGGTCAACGCATTCAACGTCATGAAACCTCCTGCCTTGTTCTTGTTTTTATGTGTGGGAGCGGGTTTGTTTGCGATAACGGTGGATCAGGCAACAATGATGTCGGATGACAAACCGCTATCGCGAGCAAGCTCGGCTCCTACAAGGGATTTGTGGGGTCAGCCGGCTTTTTTGTCGGCCATGACTTGCGGGTAAAAGCGCTTGATCGCCAGGTCCGCGTTATCGATCAGGGTCATGCAGGCCCACACCCCACGCGCGGTGTCGCGGGCGGCGATGGCGTCGGCCATGTCTTTGTGAATCGGCAGCGTACGGCGCAGTTCGTCAGGATCGGCCGCAGAGACTTCGAACGACACCGCTAGCAGCGCGCCCAGGGCCGGGACCATTTGCTCAATGAATTGATTGTGGCTGGCGGCAAGGATGCACTCGTGGAAAATCTGGTCCGCGCGGTTGTAATCGACACCGCTTTCCACTGCCCGCTCCAGCGCGTTGTAGGCCAGAAGCACCGCCTGCACTTGCTCGACCGTCGCCCGCTCACAGGCCCAGCGTACGGCCATGGGTTCGATGGTGCGGCGCAGATCTAGCAAATCGTCGACGAAGTTTTCCGGCAAACCACTGCGTGACAACCAGCCGACGACTTGTGGATCGAAGAGGTTCCAGCGGCGCACCGGCAACACTCGGGTGCCGACTTTCGGCCCGACTTCGAGCATGCCTTTGGCGACCAGGGTTTTGATGGCTTCGCGAATGACCGTGCGACTGACACCGAGCTGCTCGCCCAGATCGGCTTCAACCTTGAGCGTTTCGCCGGGCTTCACTTGGCCAGCGGCAATCCAGCAACCCAGCCAATCAACGGTCGATGCATGAAAACTGCTGGACATGGAAACCTCAAAACCGCGCGCGAAGTAGCAACACGCTAATCATCATATGATTGAGTGTCAATTGGATTCTTCGGGAAACATGGAGATCAAATGTAGGAGCGAGCCTGCTCGCGATGAGGCCATAACTTTCAACATTAATGTTGAATGTCACACCGCCATCGCGAGCAGGCTCACTCCTACATTTTGAGTTGCTTAAGGTTCGAGACCGATGGGAAAGAACTCGCCACCGCTCCACACCCCAAGCCAGCGCTGTCCGTCGATTTCACGGGTCACTGCCAGTTCCACCAGTTGGTAGAACACGTTTCGATGAATCAGCGCTTCGAGGTTGGTGCGCACGTGGACATAGGGCGCCGGCTCTTGGGTGACAGGGTCGATTACCACGCGTATCGGGTGCTCTGCGCCCGCCTCGCTGGTTTCATCAACGTTGGTGGTGAACCGCAGGAGCTGAGCTTCGCCCTCGCCTTCCACATCCACGGTGATCGCCACAAACGGTGCATCATCGACCTTGATCCCGACCTTCTCGACCGGCGTGATCAGGAAATAGTCATCGCCATCGCGGCGAATGATGGTAGAGAACAGTTTGACCATCGGCTTGCGCCCGATCGGCGTGCCCAGGTAATACCAGGTGCCGTCGCGGGCGATGCGCATATCGATGTCGCCACAGAAATCAGGGTTCCACAGGTGAACCGGCGGCAAGCCTTTTGTTTTGGGGATCTGCCCCAACAAATCGTTGGCTTTTTGCGGGTCACTCATGGCGTACTCCTTGAATTTACTGGTCGCTGATCCCGATCAGGCTGCGCGCATATTGCTGCAGCGGCGGGCCAATCAGGTCTTCTGGCCTGTTGTCGTGGAACGTCAGTAAACCGCCACGACTCTTGATGGTTGCAGTATCAATCAAATACTGGGTGTTGGTCTCGATCAACATGATCTGAATCACGCCGCTGTCGATACCGAGGCGATCCACGTATTCCTGATCGATCCAGTCATCCATGTTGCCGATGCGGTCGTCAGCGTTGGCGAACCGGGTGTAAAGCAGGTAATGGGCACCGGCGGCGCGGGCTTCAGCCATGGCTCGGTCGATACCTTCGGGTGTGCGGGCGCGGCGTACCATCGGGAAGTATTCGATAAAGCCGTTGAAGGCCTCTTCGGCCACCGCGTTAGGGCGCGGATAGACACTGCCCGGTGGCGCGAACGGACCTTGGGCGATGTAGATGAACGAGTCCGGCTGAATGCGCAGGTTGTTTACCCGACGGCTGTTGCTGTGATCCAGCAGTCCCACGTCGCTCATCTGGTAGCGAGTCTCTTCAGCCATGTCGCTGACATTCATGCAGCCACCCAGCGCCAAAACTGCCAGAAGCAAAACCAGACTACGCATCCTACCCTCCAGAGGCCGGTGACGGAAAACCGGCGAATGGCCATTGGATGCAGCTTCCGCGCCAGCTCAAGTTGATTATCGCCTTATAGATCGCAATCGCGGGCAAGCCACGCTCCCACAGGTTTTGCGCAAATCATTGTGGGAGCGAGCCTGCTCGCGATGAGGGAGAGTCAGCCGCCAATAATCTTCATGATCGTCGCACCACCCGAAAACGCCACTTCCTGCTTGTCACCCAAGGCCTTCACCAGCAGCCGCTGCAAAGCAGGCAGCGCTTGATGGCGAGGCTTGTCCAGCAAGTCGCCGACGTAATGGCGATTGCTCGACGACAGGCAGCCATGCAGCCAACCCGTGGATGAAAGACGCAAACGTGAGCAAGTACGGCAGAACGGAACGCTTTCGTTGGCGATCACGCCGAAGTGACCCAGCCCTGGAATTTCATAACGTACCGCAGTGGCATCGACCGGCGCATCGGCTTGCAGGTATTCATAGCGCTCGCCAATCAGGCTCAGCAACTGCTGGAGGCTGACGAACTGTTGCAGGAAAGCATTGGAGTCGGTGGCCAGATGGCCCATGCGCATCAGTTCGATGAAGCGCAACTCATAGCCGCGCTCCAGGCAGTAATCGAGCAGCGGCATCACCTGATCAAGGTTCTGTCCGCGCAATGGCACCATGTTGACCTTGATCTTGATACCCGCTGCGCTGGCCTGATCCATACCGTCAAGTACGGTCGCCAGATCACCGCCGCGCGCAATGCTGCGAAAAGCGCTGGCGTCCAGGGTGTCGAGGGAAACGTTGATACGACGAATGCCGGCATCTACCAGCAACGGCAGCTTTTTCGCCAGCAATTGACCATTGGTGGTCAGGCTGATGTCTTGCAGGCCCATCTGGCCGACGGCGGTCATGAAGGCTTCGAGTTTGGGGCTGACCAGCGGCTCGCCACCGGTGATGCGCAAACGCTCGATGCCCGCCGCTTCAATCAAATACGCCACGCCGCGCGCCATCGCCTCGGCCGACAATTCATCCTGCGCAGCCACCAGACGCTTGCCGTTAGGCACGCAGTAGGTACAAGCGTAGTTGCAGGCTGAAGTCAGACTGATCCGCAAATTGCGAAAACGCCTGCCTTGACGGTCAACGATCATGGATCACTCCGGCGATGGGAAATTGGAACGCGCAAAACTTGACTCAGAATTCAAGTTTTAGCAAGTCCCATGCCTGAGTATATTCCTGCGGTACTGCGCCATATAGCTAAATCATGGCGCAATCAGGCAGCTGAATGATTCAGCTGCTCGGAGTGTCGTTATCGCGCTTGCGCTTGTTGCCCATGCGCACGCCGATGTCCATCAGGAACTGAAAGAAGCCTTCCTGATCTTCCAGCACATTGCTCCAGAACGGTGAGTGATACAGCGCCACGGCGCCATGCACCAGCGCCCAGGACGCGCAGTAATGGAAGTAAGGCGGCACGTCTTCGAGCTTGCCTTCGCTGATCCGGCCTTTGATCAGCAGGGTCAGGCGTTCAAAGTTGGAGGCGCGGATCTTGTGCAGTTCCTCGACCATCTCCGGCACTTGATTGCCCTTGACCACCTTCTCTTCCAGTCGGTCGAACAAACGATAGCGTTGCGGATCACGCATGCGGAATTCGAAGTAAGCCCGGGACAGCGCTTCCTTGTCCTTGTCGACATCGGCCGAATGCAACAGCTCGTTCAAATCACGCTCGTAATCGAGCATCAGGCGCAGATAAATCTCCGCCTTGGATTTGAAGTGCTTGTAGATCGTGCCTTTGCCGATACCGACGGCATCAGCAATCATCTCGACGGTGACACTGTCTTCACCTTGGTCGAGGAACAGCTTGAGCGCGGTATCGAGAATTTCTTGCTCGCGGCGACGAAACTCACGGACCTTACGAGGTTCTTTATGCATAAGAAAAGGTCTGTTGGGGGTCAAAATTCGAAGCCGCGTATTATGCCTAACTTACGCAAAAATGCACGGATCATCCGACCATATCTGTGTTTCGTGATGATTTCCAGCAGGGTCGCCCACTGATGAGAACTCTTCCGAAGCGGCCGTATTCCAAAATTGTTTAAAAATCGCGACCGGTAAACTGGACGAGGCGCAATAGTGATCAATACTTGAACTGTCGGCGAGACATCTCCCCCAAGTGTTTCGCCGATATTGGTACCAACGGACCGCGTGCCATTGTTTTACTCCTAATGGTCTTAACCCGGATTCACCCCCCAGAACCCGGGTTTTTTTTGCCTGCGATTTAACCTTTCACATGCGCCAGCGGGAACAGCCGCTTGAAGTTCTCAGTGGTCTGCTCGGCAAATCGCTCGTAGGGCTCGCCTCGCAACATTGACAGAAACTCCGCAACTTCACGCACGTACTGCGGCAGATTCGGCTTGCCGCGATACGGGATCGGCGCGAGGTACGGTGAGTCGGTTTCCACCAGCAAACGGTCGGCCGGCACCTTGCTGGCCACATCGCGCAATGCATCGGCATTGCGAAAAGTGACAATACCGGACAAGGAAATGTAATAGCCCATGTCCAAGGCAGCCTTGGCCATATCCCAGTCTTCGGTAAAGCAATGCAGTACACCGGCCTGAGGCAGTGCCGCTTCACGCAACAAGCTCAGGGTATCGGCGCGGGCACCACGGGTGTGGATGATGACTGGCTTGCCAGTCTGCCGGGCCGCTTGCAGGTGCAGACGAAACGACTCCTGCTGCAACTCTGCCGCTTGCGGTTCGTAGTGATAATCCAGACCGGTTTCACCAATCGCGACCACACGGGGGTGATTGAGCTCGCGCAATAGCCAATCCAGCGCGGGCGCAGCGCCCGGTTGCACATCCAGCGGATGCACGCCGACCGAACAGTCGACGTCGTCATAACGTTCGGCCAGGGCTTTGACGTCGGCGGCGTTGTCGACGCTGACGCCGATGCACAGGAAGTGCCCTACCCCGCGCTGACGAGCCGCATCGAGTGCGGCATCCAGAGAGCCGTCGTGGGCGGCGAGGTCGAGGCGATCAAGGTGACAATGGGAATCTACGAGCATAAAAGGGCTGCAACTTACATCGTATGAGTGGGACGGTCGGACTTGAGGGCTCCGGCCAGGTGGGTGCAGATGCACAGAGTCTAGGCGCAGACGGTCACTTCTGGGTAGGCAAGGACGCCCATTGCACCAGCAGCGCTTCCAGCAATAACACCCGGTTCAGGTTCGCCTTGCTCATCACTTTCTGGCGCTGGGCGAGGATCCAGTCCTGAATACCGAGGACTTTGTCCTGACTGGTTTTCTGCGCCAGGTACTGAACCACCTTGCGCATGTCCGCCAGCCCGAGGCCTTCTTCATCCTGAGTCAATTGATAACGCAGAATCAGGCTCGACCAGTCACAAAACCAGTCGAACAACAGCAATAGCGGGATCGCATTCCAGCCTTCGGCCAGTTGCGTTGGCGATTGTTGCTGCTTGAGCAACTTTTTCACCCCATCGACCACCAGTGCCCGCTGCTCGCGCACGCCTTGGGCTTGCAGGGTGACCGCAGCCAGTGGTGAACCGGCGGCCAGGGTCAGCAGTTCGATACGTTCTTCTTCCGCGCAGTCCGGCAAGGCTTTGGCCAGCCAGGCAAGGCTCATCGCCTCGCTTGGCAAAGGGCAGGCTTGCTGGACGCAGCGGCTTTTGATGGTCGGCAACAGTCGACTGGTCTGGTGGCTGACCAGCAGCAAAACGGTATCGCCCGACGGCTCTTCAAGGCTTTTGAGCAAGGCGTTGGCGGCATTGACATTCATCGACTCGACCGGCTCGATCAACACCACTTTGCGCCCGCCCATCTGCGAGGTCTGCACCACGAAGCTGACCAACTCGCGCACCTGATCGACCTTGATCGCCTTGTCGGCTTCTTCCGGTTCCAGGATGTAATTGTCGGGATGGCTGCCAGCCTTCAGTAGCAGACAGGATTTGCATTCACCGCAAGCGTCCTGCGCGGTCGGGCGCTGGCACAGCAAACTGGCCATCAACCGTTCGGCCAGCGCGCGCTTGCCGATCCCGGCCGGGCCATGCAGCAGATAGGCATGAGCGTGTTGCTTACGACCGGCCAACTGCTGCCAGAGACTGTCTTGCCACGGATAGGCTTCAGCCACGTGTCAACTCCAGCAGACGCGGCAGCAGAACGTCCAGAGACCGCTGAACCTGCGCCAGTGGCTGGGCCGCATCGACCAGTACATACCGCGCAGGGTCCGCTTCAGCGCGCTTGAGAAATGCACTACGCACCGCATCAAAAAAGGTTCGGCCTTCGAGTTCAAAACGGTCCAGTCGACCGCGAGCGCTGGCACGGGCCAGTCCCACTTCCACCGGCAGGTCGAAGATCAGCGTCAAATCCGGGCGCAGATCGCCCTGGACGAAAGTTTCCAGGGTCGCGATGCGTTCCAGCGACAAACCGCGACCGCCGCCCTGATAGGCGTAGGTAGAATCCGTAAAGCGATCACACAGGACCACCGCACCACGGGCCAGCGCCGGGCGAATCACTTCGGCCAGGTGTTGGGCGCGCGCGGCGAATACCAGCAACAATTCGGTGTCGGGGTTCATGACTTCATCAGCTGGCGCCAGCAGCACGTCGCGAATCCGCTCGGCCAACGGCGTACCGCCCGGTTCGCGGGTCAGCACCACTTCGATACCGGCAGCGCGCAGGCGCTCGGCCAGGTATTCGCGATTGGTGCTTTTGCCAGCACCTTCCGGGCCTTCCAGGGTAATAAACAAGCCAGTCACGGGCAGTCCTTAGTCAGAATTATTGCGGGCTTTGCGGAGCGGCTGCATCCGGCGCGGGCTCAGGTGCAGGTTCAGGCGTCGGTGCAGGAGCCGCTTCAGGTGTAGGCGCAGGAGCCGGCTCAGGAGCCGGTTCTTGCGGCGCCACGGATGGCAAAGCCTCGGGATCGGGACCCGGCGAAGCCGCCGGAATCGGCGCCTCGGTGTCCAGCGATTCGCCATTCGCCGTCTCTGGCGCAGGGATCGGCGCCGGGCTGGAACGATAGTCGACTCGACGCCTGATCTGGAACTCGCGCACCGCGTTGTTGTGAGCATCCAGATCATCTGAGAACACATGACTGCCATCGCCACGCGCGACGAAATACAGACTGTTGCCGGCCACCGGGTTCAACGCGGCATGGATGGCTTCGCGACCGACCATGGCAATCGGTGTCGGCGGCAGGCCCGAGATCACATAAGTGTTGTACGGGGTCGCTTCCCTGAGGTGGGCACGGGTCAATTTACCGCTATAGCGATCACCAAGACCGTAGATCACCGTCGGGTCGGTCTGCAGCAACATGCCGATCGCCATGCGTCGAACGAAGACGCCAGCAATCTGCCCGCGCTCCTGCGGCACGCCGGTTTCCTTTTCCACCAGCGAGGCCATGATCAGCGCCTGATAGGGCTCGGTGTATGGCACGTCAGCAGCGCGCTGATCCCACTCTTTGCCGAGGACCTCGTCGAGGCGGTCATAGGCTTTTTTCAGCAGATCGACGTCGCTCATGCCACGCACAAACCGATAGGTGTCGGGGAAAAAGCGACCTTCCGGAAAGATCCCGCGGTGACCGAGCTTCTCCATCACCTGACCGTCACTCAACCCGTCGAGGGTCTGCTCGAGTTTTTCGTCTTTGGCCAGGGCTGCGCGAACCTGACGGAAATTCCAGCCCTCGACCAGGGTCAGGCTGTATTGAACCATTTCGCCGCGTTTCCACAGCTCGATCAGCCCCTCAACCGTCATGCCCGGAATCATGCGGTACTCGCCACTGTGCAAAGGTTGCTTGGGGAGATTGAAGCGCCAGTAAACGCGCAGCCAGAACGCATCCTTGATGACGCCCTTGGCTTCGAGTCGATAGAAGGTGCGGGTTGGCGTCGTGCCCTTGGGCACTTCCAGCAGTTCTTCCTGGGTGATGTTCAGCGGCTGTTCCAGCGCCGAATGGATTTTCCAGGCAGAAGCGCCCAGACACAGCCCGGCCAGAACCAATCCGGTTTCCAGCAGCAGCAAGAATTTACGTCTCACGTATCAAGCATCCAGTAGCGCACGGGCAATGGTTTGGAGTTTACGGGTGAGCGGCCCAACCGGCCAGCTCAACGCAGCATAGGCACGCACCGGCCAAACGCCATACACGCTGTTGCAGACAAAGACTTCATCGGCCCATTGCAGCTGATCTAGGCTGATGTCGGTGATTTGCGTGGGAATCCCCAGTGACTCGGCTTGAAACAATAATTCGGCACGCATCACGCCGGCCACGCCACAGCGTTTTAAATCGGCGGTGATCAGCACGCCATCGCGCACTAGGAACAGATTACTGAACACACCTTCGATGACGCGACCGGCCTGATCGAGCATCAAGCCTTCGGCATGTTCGGTGTCTTGCCATTCGCCACGGGCAATCACTTGCTCAAGACGGTTCAGATGTTTAAGCCCGGCGAGCAAGGGTTGTCTGGAAAGTCGCGTGACGCAGGGGAACAGACGGACGCCCTGCTCTGCATGAACAAACGGATAAGCAGCAGGAGGATTGCCTTGCAGAATGCGTCGGGCTTGCGCCGAAGGATCGGGAGCATAACCGCGCAAGCTGTCGCCGCGCGTGAGAATGAGCTTGAGCACACCCTCACCGAGCGCTGCGGCGTAGGCCAGCAATTCGTTGCGAACCAGCTCGTGATCAACAGCGATCGCCAGGCGCGAACAGCCTTGCGCCAGACGCGACAGGTGCCGGTCCAGCAACAGCGGCTGCCCGCCACGCACAGCAATGGTCTCGAACAGACCATCGCCGTAAGCCAGGCCGCGATCTTTCAGCGACAGAGCGTCTGCCGGCTGACCGTCGACCCAGCTGTCCATCAGTCAGCGAACCGGCGGAACACCAGCGAGCCGTTGGTCCCGCCAAAACCGAAGGAGTTGGACAGCACCACATCGATGTCCATGTTGCGCGCAGTGTGCGGAACAAAGTCGAGATCACAGCCTTCGTCCGGCTCATCGAGGTTGATGGTCGGCGGCGCTACCTGGCTGTTGATCGCCAGCACGCTGAAGATTGCCTCGACTGCGCCCGCTGCGCCCAGCAAGTGACCGGTCATGGACTTGGTCGAACTGACGGCCAGCTTGTAGGCGTGATCGCCAAACACCGACTTGATCGCACAGGCTTCGGCAAGGTCGCCGGCCGAGGTCGAAGTACCGTGGGCGTTGACGTATTGAACCTGATCGACGTTGACCTTGGCATCGCGCAGGGCGTTGGTGATGCAACGTGCAGCACCTGCACCGTCCGCCGGTGGCGAGGTCATGTGGTAAGCATCGCCACTGGTGCCGAAGCCGATCAGCTCGGCGTAGATGGTCGCGCCGCGCGCCTTGGCGTGCTCCAGTTCTTCTAGCACTAGAGCACCGGCACCGTCGGACAAGACAAAGCCATCACGGCCCTTATCCCAAGGGCGGCTGGCACGGGTCGGCTCATCGTTGCGGGTCGACAGTGCGCGGGAAGCACCAAAGCCCCCCATGCCCAGCCCGCACGCTGCCATTTCGGCACCGCCGGCAATCATCACGTCGGCTTCGTCGTACATGATGTTACGGGCTGCCATGCCAATGCAGTGAGTACCGGTGGTACACGCGGTGGCGATGGCGTAGTTAGGTCCCTGTGCACCCAGGTGGATGGACAGGAAACCGGAAATCATATTGATGATCGAGCCAGGCACGAAAAACGGAGAGATCCGTCGTGGGCCAGTATCATGCAGGGTGCGGCTGGTTTCTTCGATATTGGTCAGACCGCCAATACCCGACCCCATCGCCACGCCGATACGCTCGCGGTTGGCGTCAGTGACTTCCAGACCGGAATTGCGTACAGCCTGAAAACCTGCGGCCAGACCGTATTGAATAAACAGGTCGAGCTTGCGAGCTTCCTTGACCGACAGGTATTCCTCGACATTGAAGCCCTTTACCGAGCCGCCAAAACGGGTGGAATAGGCAGAAAGGTCGGTGTGTTCGATCAGACCAATGCCACTGCGGCCAGCCAGAATGCCCTGCCAACTGCTCGGCACATCCGTGCCCAGTGGCGACAACATACCCATACCGGTGACTACGACGCGTCTACGCGACACAGCACTCTCCTTTTTTTTTCAAATGACGACTTTGCATCATGCCTAAAGAAAAAACCGCACGCCGTGATGGCAGTGCGGTTTTTCCATGACAGCAAGCAACGATTACAAGCTATTAACCCTGGTGGTTAGTAACGTAATCGATTGCGGCTTGTACAGTAGTGATCTTCTCAGCTTCTTCGTCAGGAATTTCGGTCTCGAATTCCTCTTCCAGAGCCATCACCAGCTCAACGGTGTCAAGGGAGTCGGCACCCAGGTCTTCAACGAAGGAAGCAGTGTTGACCACTTCTTCTTCTTTAACGCCCAGTTGCTCAGCAACGATTTTCTTGACGCGCTCTTCGATGGTGCTCATACCTTGTTTTCACTCCTAATGGACAAATTCAGGCAGCTGGCCAGTGGGTAAGTGTATAGAAAGACTTTTCAGCTTTTCAACTGAAAGCTTCACTCCTCAAACCCGACAGCCCTCTGCCTATAAAATAGATTGCAGCTTTATAACGGATTTTAGACAGCTCGTATGACATTTTTTTGAAGCGATCCGTCACATTTAACTCATGTACATCCCGCCGTTCACCGGGATTGTAGCCCCAGTAACGTAAGCCGCACCGTCGGACGCAAGAAAAGCGACCACAGACGCGATCTCTTGAGCTTGCCCCAGACGGCCCAGCGGAATCTGCGTCTGCAAGGCTTCACGCTGTGCCTCAGGCAGCTCACGGGTCATATCGGTGTCGATGAACCCTGGGGCCACCGAGTTTACCGTAATCGAACGCGAACCGACTTCACGCGCCAGTGCGCGGCTGAAACCTTCCAGACCGGCCTTGGCGGCTGCGTAGTTTACTTGGCCTGCGTTGCCCATGGCACCCACAACCGAGCCAATACTGATAATTCGTCCCCAACGGGCTTTGGTCATACCGCGCAAAACGCCCTTGGACAGGCGGAACAGACTGTTCAGGTTGGTATCGACAACGTCATGCCACTCGTCGTCTTTCATACGCATCATCAGGTTATCGCGGGTGATACCGGCATTGTTGACCAGGATCGCCGGAGCACCGAACTGTGCAGTGATGCTCGCCAGTACTGCAGCAACGGATTCGTCGCTGGTGACATTGAGCTCAAGACCGGTGCCTTGAATTCCGTTTTCCTTCAAGGTTGCGGCGATGCGCTCGGCACCGGAAGCGGAGGTCGCGGTGCCAATCACGGTGGCGCCCTGACGACCCAGTTCCAGGGCGATGGCCTGGCCGATCCCGCGGCTCGCGCCGGTGACCAGTGCAACTTTACCTTGCAGACTCATGCAAGTTTCTCCTGATTCAGGCCAGCGCTGCACGGGCGGCAGCGAAAGCGTCTGGGGTATTGAGGTTGGATGTCGACACGCCTTCGGCGCAGCGCTTGTTCAGACCGGCCAGCACTTTGCCAGGACCGCATTCGACCAGTTGGGTCGCGCCCTTGGCGGCCAGCGCCTGGACTGATTCAACCCAGCGCACCGGCTTGTAGAGCTGCTCAAGCAGATCGCGCTTGAGGGTATCCAGATCGGCCGGCACATTGGCGCTGACGTTCTGTACGACAGGAATCTGCGGCGCTTGCCAGTCGACTGCAGCGATGGACTCGGCAAAACGCTCGGCCGCCGGGCGCATCAGCTCACAGTGCGACGGCACGCTGACCGGCAACGGCATGGCGCGCTTGGCACCACGAGCCTTGCAGCCTTCGATGGCGCGCTCCACTGCCGCCTTGGCACCGGCGATCACCACCTGGCCCGGGGAGTTGAAGTTCACCGCGCTGACCACTTCGCCTTGCGCCGCTTCGGCACAGGCTGCCAGCACGTCAGCATCGTCCAGACCGAGAATGGCGGCCATGCCACCCTGCCCGGCCGGAACGGCTTCCTGCATCAACTGACCACGGCGTTCAACCAGCTTGACCGCATCGCCGAGGCTCAGGCTGCCCGCAGCAACCAGAGCGCTGTACTCGCCCAGGCTATGACCGGCAACGTAAGCCGGACGCGCGCCGCCTTCAGCCAGCCACAGACGCCACAAGGCGATCGAGGCGGTCAGAATGGCCGGCTGGGTTTTATCGGTTTGATTGAGTTGCTCTTCCGGCCCTTGCTGGGTCAGTGCCCACAGGTCGTAACCCAGAGCATCGGAAGCTTCTTTGAATGTTTCGAGGACAACCGGATGTTGCGCGCCCAACTCGGCCAGCATGCCGAGGGACTGCGAACCCTGCCCTGGAAAGACAAATGCGAGGGAAGCAGACATTTAACAAGCCCCTAATGATCTTGTCGTCGGAGAATTGATGTCCCAAGTGGGGGGACGCAAGAAACTGACAGTTGGATGGCCAATTGACCAAAGCGGTCACATTTAAGCATTGTCCGACGAAAACGCCTAAAGCAACAAATCCTCCAGACGACCGTGAATCCGCTCCGGCAGATTTTCCTGAATTTCGATCAACGCACGGGAAATGGCGCTTTGAAACCCCTGAACCCCGGCCGAACCGTGGCTTTTCACCACAATCCCTTGCAAACCAAGGAAGCTGGCGCCGTTATGCCGCGCAGGTGCGAGCTCAGCCTGAAGACGCTTCATCAGCGGCAACGCCAAGGCCCCCACCATTTTCGACGCGAGGTTTTTCTTGAACAAGGCTTCGATGCGCCCGGCAATCATGGTCGCCAGCCCCTCGCTGGACTTGAGCAGGATATTGCCGACAAAGCCATCACACACCACCACATCCGCCTCGCCACGGTACAAACCGTCACCTTCGACAAAACCGATGTAATTGATGCCACGAGCAGCCTGCAACAAGGTGGCCGCCAGCTTGACCTGCTGATTACCTTTGATGTCTTCGGTACCGATGTTCAGTAGCGCGACACGCGGACGAGCAATGCCGAGCGCTTCCGCCGCCACCGAGCCCATGACCGCGAACTGCAACAAGTGCTCGGCACTGCAATCAACATTGGCGCCCAGATCGAGTAACTGGCAGTAGCCCTTTTGCGTCGGAATCGCCGCCACCATTGCCGGACGATCAATGCCCGGCAAGGTCTTGAGCACAAACCGCGACAACGCCATCAGCGCGCCGGTATTGCCGGCACTGACACAAGCCTGAGCCTTGCCATCGCGCAATAACTCAAGCGCCACGCGCATCGACGAGCCGGGCTTGCCGCGCAGGGCCTGCGCAGGCTTTTCGTCCATGGTGATGACTTCAGACGCGGGCGCAATCGACAGGCGCGAGCGATCCACAGCCGATTGGCCAGAGAGCAATTCTTCAAGAAGGGAGGGTTGACCGACGAGGGTCAGGTGCAGCGAGGGTGTAGCAGACAGGCAAGCGAGGCTGGCCTGAACAATGCTGCGGGGACCGAAGTCCCCGCCCATTGCGTCAATCGCGATGACTTGAGCGGACAAGTGATTACTCGTCAGCGCCCTTGTCGATCACTTTACGGCCACGGTATACGCCTTCTGGCGATACGTGGTGACGCAGGTGAACTTCACCGGTGGTTTTTTCTACAGACAGGGTGCTAGCCTCGAGAGCGTCGTGCGAACGGCGCATGTCACGGGCGGAGCGGGATTTTTTGTTCTGCTGAACAGCCATAATTGATTAACTCCTAAACGTTTGGGTCACGCTTTAACTGCGCCAATACACTGAACGGGTTGGACCGCGTTACCTCGTCCTCGCTCGGTTCGGGCTCATCGAGACCCGCCGGCTGCTGGCATTCTTCCGGATGATGAGCAGGCACAATGGGCAAGGCGAGCAGAAGCTCCTCCTCGATCAGTGACTGCAGATCCAAAGGATCTTCGCCCAGTTCCAGCACGTCATAACCTTTCGGCAACGACTGGGTATTCGCACCCTCCTTCACCACAGCATAACTGCATTCGCTATGGATCGGCAGGGTGACCAGCTCAAGACAACGCTGGCAAACCATTTTGACCTCGGTGTCGATAAAGCTGTGGATGACCACAGATTTACGTTCATCTCGTTCAAAAACGAATTTAGCCTGCACCGTACCGACAGTGTCGGAAAGCGGGTCGCAGAGTCTCTCCAAATCGGCTAGCAGCAGTTCACCTTGAAGGGTGGTGCCACGATCAGCCAATTTGCGCGGGTCAACGTGAGGTGGAATCGGGTCATTCAACATAGGCGCAGCATTATAGGGATGCCCCCAGCCATGTCAAAGGAAATTCAGCCCTGTCCGTCACTTGCAAGCCTCCGCTAGAATTCACGCCTGACTTTTGGAGTTGCGCATGCTGCCTTTATTACTCGCTTCAAGCTCGGTGTATCGCAGGGAATTGCTGGCCCGCTTGCAGCTGCCATTCACCTGCAGCTCGCCGGATATCGACGAAAGCCATCGACCGGGCGAGCCGGCCATTGAACTGGTCAAACGCCTCGCCAAAGAAAAAGCCTTGGCACTTGCGGGCAGCCATACCGCCCATCTGATCATCGGCTCCGACCAGGTCGCGGTACTCGGTGACAGGATTATCGGCAAACCCCACACCTTCGAAAAGGCCCGCGAACAACTGCTGGCCGCCAGCGGTGCCAGCGTGACCTTCCTCACCGGACTGGCACTGCTCAACAGCCAGACTGGCGACTGCCAGGTTGATTGCGTGCCGTTCACCGTCCACATGCGCGCACTCGATCAGGCACGCATCGAACGCTACCTGCGCGCCGAACAGCCCTACGACTGCGCTGGCAGCTTTAAGGCCGAGGGTTTGGGGGTGAGTCTGTTTCAAAGCACCGAAGGCCCTGACGCCACCAGCCTGATCGGCCTGCCACTGATCCGCCTGATCGACATGCTGCTGGCCGAAGGCGTGCAAATTCCCTGAACACAAAAAACCGGCCACGAAGGCCGGTTTCTTTATGCAGCCACAGAATCAGCGCATCGATGGACCGTGAAAGCCCATCCACATCGCCAATTGCTCAGCAACACTGGCTCCGAGCTTTTTCGAAAAGCGATCGAACGTCGACTCCTGAACGGTGAAGTCCACCAACTCTTTCTCGCCAATCACGTCACGCGCAACCGAACTGGCATTACCCAGACCATCAATCAGACCAAGCGGTAGCGCCTGCTCACCATTCCAGACCAGACCAGAGAACAGCTCAGGATGTTCTTTGTCCTTGAGGCGGTCGCCGCGACCCTTCTTGACGCTGTTGATGAACTGTTGATGCGTTGTGTCCAGCACGCCCTGCCAGAATTGAGTTTCCTCTGGCTTCTGTGGCTGGAACGGGTCGAGGAACGACTTGTGCTCACCCGACGTGTAAGTACGACGCTCGACACCCAGCTTCTCCATGGTGCCGACAAAGCCGTAGCCAGCCGCCGTCACACCAATGGAGCCCACCAGGCTCGCCTTGTCGGCGTAGATCTGATCCGCCGCGCTGGCAATGTAGTAAGCGCCCGAAGCCCCCAGATCCGAGATCACTGCATACACTTTGGTGTCCGGATGCAGGCCGCGCAGACGGACGATTTCGTCATACACATAACCCGACTGCACAGGACTGCCGCCAGGGCTGTTGATGCGCAAAATGATGCCTTTGACCTTCTCGTCCTCGAAGGCCGCACGCAGACTGCCGACGATGTTGTCAGCGCTGGCCGGTTCCTTGTCGGCAATCATGCCCGTCACGTCGATCAACGCCGTGTAGTTGGAGCTGCTGGTCGCACTCTTTTCCATGTCCATCAGCGGCRTGAACAGGATCAGCGCGACAAACAGGTACACAAAGGTCAGCAGCTTGAAGAAAATCCCCCAGCGACGCGATCGGCGCTGCTCCTGCACACCAGCCAGCAGGGTCTTTTCCAGCAGCTTCCAGCTTTTTTCGTCACCGCTCTCTGCGCTCGCCTTGGCGGGCGCTTTCCATTCGTCGGTCATGACATCTACCCCAGCAAAAACCTATTAAGCCCGCTGACCCAGCCAGGCATGCAATTCTGAAAAACGATCAATGGCCAGTGCCGGCTCGAACAACTTCAACGCCTCGATCGATTGCGCGCCGTAGCTGACCGCCACCGAATCCATGCCGGCGTTGCGCGCCATCTGCAAGTCGAAGGACGAATCGCCGACCATCAGCGCCTGCTCGGGGCGAACCTCGCAATGCGCGAGAATCTGCTCGAGCATCAGAGGATGCGGCTTGCTCGCGGTTTCGTCGGCGGCGCGAGTGATATCGAAATAATCTCCCCAACCGTGCGACTTCAGCACCCGATCCAGCCCGCGACGGGCCTTGCCGGTCGCAACAGCCAAATGATACCCCTCGGCACGGAACGCCTCCATCGACTCGACTACGCCTTCGAACAGCGGCGAAGGCACGGCTTCCGAGGCGATATAGTGATCCGCATAGTGCTGACGAAATGCGGCCAATTCGGCATCGCCTATCTCGGGATATAACGTGCGAATCGCCTCTGGCAAACCCAGGCCGATAATGCCTTTGACCGCAAAATCATCACGCAACGGAAATCCGGAGCGCTCGGACGCGACATGCATTGCCTCGACAATCCGACCAATGGAGTCGGCCAACGTGCCGTCCCAATCGAAAATCAGCAGCTTGTAATCAGAGTGGCGCACTCAATCGCTCCACGGTCTTGGCCCACATCTCGTCCACAGGCGCTTGCAATTTCAACTCGCTGCCATCGGGCAACGGCACCGTCAGCATGTAGGCGTGCAGGAACAGGCGCTTGCCGCCCAGATCGCGGATTTCCTTGCTGAAACCTTCGTCGCCATACTTGGTATCGCCGGCGATGCAATGCCCGGCGTGCAGGGTATGGACGCGGATCTGGTGAGTCCGGCCAGTGATCGGCTTAGCCTCGATCAGGGTGGCAAAGTCGCCGAAGCGGCGCAGGACCTTGAACACGGTCACGGACTCCTTACCCTCCTCCTCGTCGACCTCGACCATGCGCTCGCCGGAGCGCAGATTGCTTTTGCCCAGCGACGCACGGACTTGCTTGATCGAGGCCGCCCAGTTACCGCGGACAAGCGCCATATAGCGCTTATCGACGCCATCGCCGCGCAATGCCGTGTGCAAGTGACGCAACATGCTGCGCTTCTTGGCGATCATCAGCAGGCCGGAGGTATCACGGTCGAGACGGTGAACCAGTTCGAGTTCCTTGCAATCGGGACGTAACTGACGAAAGGCTTCGATCACCCCGTAAGTCAGGCCGCTGCCGCCATGAACCGCGATGCCGCAAGGCTTGTTGATCACGATCAGTGCTTTGTCTTCAAAAACAATCGAGGCTTCGAGGCGTTGCAGAAGGCCCTGGGCCAGCGGCACCGGCTCGTCGCGCTCAGGCACGCGAACCGGCGGCACGCGCACGATATCGCCCGCCTGCAGCTTGTATTCGGGCTTGATCCGACCTTTGTTCACTCGCACTTCGCCTTTGCGCAAAATGCGGTAAATCAAGGTCTTGGGCACGCCTTTAAGCCGAGCGAGAAGGAAGTTATCAATACGTTGGCCGGCATATTCCGGCGAGACCTCCAGCAGTTGTACGGCTGGGGTCGAAGGGGCTGTAGTCGTCATGGCGCGGATGATAACAATTTTTTATGGAATTGAAGCACTTAATCATTGCTGCTATAGTCGCGAACGCCGCCAAAAGCGGCCTGGACAGCGGACCAACGGTCAAAAACCGGCCCTGACCAACGCAATTCACCAGGACGCGAGGCCGTCCTACGGGGCTTTCGCTACGTAAAGGTGGAGTTTGCAGCTGTAACAAGCGCAGGTGACATGAGGCCTGAATCATGCCGCAAAGCAGAGTTTTCACTCGCCTTGCGAGCAAATATTCACGGCCAGTTCACAAAGTGCAGTCAGCCACGAACGACCCTGGGCGAACGCTTCGGAAACAACGCCTAAATTAGCCATGATGCGTGACCTCCCCCTTCGGAGCTCACGGTAAATGCCAACCCGCTGCGGATTCTGCGCGCGGCAGCACCCGAATTATCAGGGATACGTGTAGGGTGGAGATGCACAACCGCTGGACTGTGTAGCAATAGGCTTTATCAAGACGCTTCATCTCGTCCACAGCCGCTGGTTGATTCCTCCTCCTGACTGAGTGCTTAAGTAGCCACAGCAAGCAGGACGCGTACGTCGCGACACCGGCCCAATTGGTCGGGGTTCGCTAGACACTGGAGTGGCCAACCACTCCTGACGCACCTGACACCGACCGTGAGAAGTCGTGTGTGCCGAACGCCGTTTCCGGCAGCCCGGAAACCGACGGTACTACATGAAAAGAATGCTGATTAACGCAACTCAACCCGAAGAGTTGCGTGTTGCACTGGTAGATGGCCAACGCCTCTACGACCTGGACATCGAATCCGGTGCACGCGAGCAGAAGAAGGCCAACATCTATAAAGGCCGGATTACTCGCATCGAACCAAGCCTTGAGGCTGCCTTTGTCGATTTCGGCTCCGAGCGCCACGGCTTCCTGCCCCTCAAAGAAATCTCCCGCGAATACTTCAAGAAAGCCCCCGAAGGCCGCGTCAATATCAAGGACGTCCTGAGCGAAGGCCAGGAAGTCATCGTTCAGGTCGAAAAAGAAGAACGTGGCAACAAGGGCGCCGCCCTGACCACCTTCATCAGCCTGGCCGGTCGTTACCTCGTTCTGATGCCGAACAACCCACGTGCCGGCGGTATCTCCCGTCGCATCGAAGGTGAAGAGCGCAACGAACTGCGTGAAGCCCTGAACGGTCTGGTTGCCCCGGCCGACATGGGTCTGATCGTGCGCACTGCCGGCCTGGGCCGCAGCAGCGAAGAAATGCAGTGGGACCTCGATTACCTGCTGCAACTCTGGACCGCCATCAAAGAAGCTTCGCTGGATCGTTCCGCGCCGTTCCTGATCTACCAGGAAAGCAACGTGATCATCCGCGCCATCCGCGATTACCTGCGCCAGGACATCGGCGAAGTGCTGATCGACAGCGTTGAAGCCCAGGACGAAGCCCTGACCTTCATCCGCCAGGTGATGCCGCAGTACGCCAGCAAGATCAAGCTGTACGAAGACAGCGTTCCGCTGTTCAACCGTTTCCAGATCGAAAGCCAGATCGAGACCGCCTTCCAGCGCGTCGTTGAACTGCCTTCCGGCGGTTCCATCGTTATCGATCCGACCGAAGCCCTGGTGTCCATCGACATCAACTCGGCGCGCGCCACCAAAGGCAGCGACATCGAAGAAACCGCACTGCAGACCAACCTTGAAGCCGCCGAAGAAATCGCCCGTCAGTTGCGCTTGCGCGACATCGGCGGCCTGATCGTCATCGACTTCATCGACATGACCCCTGCCAAGAACCAGCGCGCCGTGGAAGAGAAAGTCCGCGAATGCCTGGAAGCCGACCGCGCTCGCGTGCAAGTCGGTCGCATCTCGCGCTTCGGCCTGCTGGAAATGTCCCGTCAGCGCCTGCGTCCATCCCTGGGCGAAAGCAGCGGCATCGTTTGCCCGCGTTGCAACGGCACCGGCATCATCCGTGATGTTGAATCGCTGTCGCTGGCCATCCTGCGCCTGATCGAAGAAGAAGCCCTGAAAGACCGCACCGCCGAAGTTCGCGCACAAGTGCCTATTCCGGTTGCCGCGTTCCTGCTCAACGAAAAACGCAACTCGATCACCAAGATCGAACTGCGCACCCGCGCCCGCATCGTCATTCTGCCGAACGATCACCTCGAAACGCCGCACTTCGAAGTTCAGCGTCTGCGCGATGACAGCCCGGAAGCCAGCATCAATCAGTCCAGCTACGAAATCGCCGCTGCCGCTGCCGAAGTTGAAGAAGTCCAGCCAGCTGCTGCGACCCGCACCCTGGTTCGCCAGGAAGCGGCGGTCAAGACCGCTCCGGCCCGCGCCAACGCTCCGGTTCCGACCGAAGTCGTCGCTGCCGCCCCCGTGGCTGCACCGGTTGCCGTGCCAGAACCAAGCCTGTTCAAAGGCCTGGTAAAGACGCTGGTCAGTCTGTTCGCCACCAAGGAAGAGCCTGTTGCTCCGGTTGTGGTTGAAAAACCAGCGACCACCGAGCGTCCGGCCCGTAACGAAGAGCGTCGCACCGGTCGTCAGCAGAGCCGCAACCGTAATGGTCGCCGCGATGAAGAGCGCAAGCCTCGTGAGGAACGTGCACCGCGTGAAGAACGCGCACCCCGTGAGCCGCGCGAAGCCCGCGAAGAAACCCCGGCCGTAGCCCGCGAAGAACGTGCTCCACGTGAAGAACGCGCCCCTCGCGCGCCTCGTGAAGAACGTGCACCGCGCGCTCCACGCGAAGACCGCAAGCCACGTGGCGATCGCGAAGAGCGTCCGGTTCGTGAACTGCGCGAGCCTCTGGATACCGCTCCGGCCGCTGCTGCCGCTACTGCTACCGCTGAAGAGCGTCCAGCTCGCCAGCCACGTGAAGAACGCGCTCCACGCCCACCGCGTGAAGAACGTCAGCCACGTGCAGAACAAGCCGCTGCCGCCGTCGCTGAAGAAGAGCTGACCTCAAACGAAGAGCAACTGCAGGAGGAAGGTCAGGAAGGCGCCGAAGGCGATCGTCCACGCCGCCGCTCCCGTGGCCAGCGTCGTCGCAGCAACCGTCGTGAGCGTCAGCGTGATGCCAACGGTAACGTGATCGAAGGTTCGGAAGAATCCGAGTCCGCCGAAGGTAGCGAAGCTGGCGAAAGCAATGAAGCGCCAAGCACTTCTGATCTGGCCGCCGGCCTGGCTGTGACCGCAGCCGTTGCCAGCACCGTGATCAGCGCTCCAGCTGAAGCACAAGCTCACGAGCAAGCCGAACGCGCGACTGCTGCTGTTCAGGAAACTGCTCCGGTTGAAGCGCCAGTGGTTGAAGCAACGACTCCGGTCGAAGCGACTGCCGCTCCGGAAATCGAAGTGGCTCCGGTTCGTGAAGCACAGCCGGTTGTTGAAGCTGCCGCCGAGCATGCTACCTTCGCTGAACCTGTCGCCGAGCCAGTGGTTGCTGCCGAACCTGCTGCCGAAACCGTCACTGAAACTGTGACCGAAGCTGTCCGCGAAGTTCGTGAAGAACAAACCGCGTTCAACTGGGTTGCCGAGACAGCCGTCGAAGCACCAGCGCCAGTCGTTGAAGCCCCGGTGGCTGAAGCGATGGTTTCCGAACCAGTGGTTGTGGCAGCCGAACCTGCTCCAGTCGTTGAAGCGCCGGCTCCAGTGGTTGCCGAAGTGGCGGAACCGGCCGTTGAAGCGGCCCCGGTCAGCGCCCTGACGCCTAGCGGCCGTGCGCCGAACGATCCACGTGAAGTGCGTCGTCGCAAGCGTGAAGCCGAGCGTCTGCAGAAGGAAGCCGAACTGGCTGCCGCTGCTGCTCCGGTTGAAGCTGAAGTGGTCGAAGCGGCGCCTGCCGAGTCGGTCATCGAAGAAGCACCGCGCTCCGTTCAGGAAGCCGTAGAGCAACACGAACAAGCCCAGGAAAAAGAGCATGAGCCTAAACCCCTCGTCTAATTCCCCAGGCCATTAAAAAGCCCCGCTTGGTAATCCCAAGCGGGGCTTTTTTATATCTCCGAATTTCACTGCGATCCCCTGTGGGAGCGAGCCTGCTCGCGATAGCAATTTATCACTCAACATTGATGCTGACTGATCCACCGCTATCGCGAGCAGGCTCGCTTCGCGAGCAGGCTCGCTCCCACAGGGGGGATCTATGCTGGCTTGAAGGTCAGCGCCTCAGGCACATCCACATCCCACAACACCCCGGGATCATCCACCGCCACTTCAACCACCCTTCCCTGCGCAAACAGCGGCTTGGCGCCGTGATCACCGGACAATCCCGTCAACCCCGGCCCAAAGCTGCGACCGAACCCGACCGGATGCCCGTAATCGCCCGCATGCACCGGCACACTGACGGAGTCTTCAGCAATCCCTGCCACCACCCGCTCAATACTCGATGGCAGGATAAACGGCATATCCCCCAGCACAATCAACCAGCCATCGAGCTGCGGACATGCCGCCACGCCAGCTGCAATGCTGTCACCCATGCCCGTCGTTTCGATCAATACAACCTCGAAATCGTAGGCCTGAGCCATGCGAATTACCTGCGGACGATCCTCTGTGGTCACCAGCACGCGTTTATCCAGCGAAGTCGGCACGTTCACCAACACCTGCTCGATCACCGAACGCACAGTGCCGTCGCGCCCCGTGCAATCCGCCAACAGCTTGTCCTTGTCAGCCCCCGCCACCTGACGAAAACGACTGCCCTGCCCCGCCGCCAGCACAATGACGCCGATGGGTTCACTCATACCACCTCCTGAAACGGTTTCTTTTGCTTCAGTTCGACGCCGTTCTTGATCGCGACAATTTCGGCCATCAGTGACAAGGCGATTTCCGCCGGACTATGGCTGCCAATGTGCAACCCGATCGGGCCATGCAGACGCTCGATCGCCTGTGGCGACAAGCCTAGCTCTGCAAGGTTTGCCCGGCGCTTCAGGCTGTTGACCCGCGAACCCAGCGCGCCAACATAAAAAGCCTTGGAGTCCAGGGCCGTGAGCAGCGCCATGTCATCCAGACGAGGATCGTGAGTCAGGGCGACGATGGCCGTGCGCTCGTCGGCCTGAATGGTCAGCACAGCCTCATCAGGCATGCCCGAGACAAAGCGACCGTGCTGCTCTTCCCAACCGTAAACGAACTCGGGGCGTGGATCGCAGATCAATACTTCGAAGTCCAGCAGCCGGGCCATCTCCGCGACGTAACGGGACAATTGCCCCGCGCCGATCAGTAACAGGCGCCAACGCGGACCATAAATCGCGCGCAGCGTGTTGCCGTCGAAACTCAGCACATCGGCCTTGTCCGCTGACTGCAACACCACTTCACCCGTCGCAATATCAAGCGCACGAGCGACAATTTCATGCGCCTCACAGCGCGTCAGCAACTCGGCGACCCAACGCGGATCGCCAACCTGCTCCTCGGTCAGGCGCAACGTACCGCCACAGGGCAAACCAAACCGCGCGGCCTCCTCGCGAGTGACGCCATAGGTGATCAACTGCACGGGCGGCCCGTCAGCCGGGATACGCCCGTCGTGCAGCCGGGCAATCAAATCATCCTCGACACAACCGCCCGACACCGAGCCGATCACCACGCCATCTTCACGCAAGGCCAGCATGGCGCCAGGTGCCCGAGGCGCGGTGCCCCAGGTCTGGACCACGCTGTACAACACCACCCGCTGACCGGCGCGGCGCCATTCGAGCACGCTGCGCAGGACATTCAGATCGACGCTGTCCATCAGGCTTGTGCCTTCTGCCAACCTTGCAGTTGATAGCGAACCGGCAGGCTGCGGATACGTTTACCGGTGGCGGCGAAGATCGCGTTGCACAGCGCCGGCGCAATCGGCGGCACGCCAGGCTCGCCGACACCGCCCAATGGCACAACGCCTGGCGGGGTGACCAGATGAACAGCGACTTCCTTGGGCGCCAGCGACATGCGCGCCACTTCGTACATGTGGAAGTTGTCCTGCTGGACCTTGCCATCCTTGAAGCTGATTTCCCCCAACACTGCATTGCCCAGCCCCATAACGCAGGCGCCCTCGAACTGCGAGCGGATGCGCTCGGGGTTGATCTGCGGCCCGCAATCCACGGCGATGTCAGCCTTGTGCACGATCAGAGTGCCGTCGTCTTTGACTTCGACTTCGATCACCGCCGCCACATAGGTGACGAAGCTGTATTGCACCGCCAGCCCCAAGCCTCGGCCCTTCGGCAGCTCGCGCCCCCAACCGGCGGCCTTGGCGGCGGTTTCCAGTACCGTGCGCAGCCGTGCAGTATCGATCGGATAACGCTCGGGGGATTCGCCGTAGTTCCACTCGTCACTCAAGGTGCGCGGATCGATCTGACGGTCCGGGCCGAGCAATTTGATCTGGTACTTGAGCGGATCCTGCCCGGCCTTGTGCGCCAGTTCATCGACAAAACTTTGAATCGCAAAGCCGTGCGGGATGTTCGACACCGAGCGATACCAGCCGACGCGGGTATGAGCCGTCGCCTCCGGGTTTTCCAGGCGCACGTTGGGAATCGCGTAGGCCATGTTGGTGAACCCCATGCCCAGCTCAAACGCCGCTTCATGGTTCATGCCTGGTGCAAACAGCGCAGTGATGCTCGGCGCCACGGTGCGGTGCAGCCAGGCGGAAGGCAGGCCGTCCTTGTTCAGGCCAGCTTTCAGATACTCCGCCGACACGGTGTGGAAGTAGGAACAGTGGATGTCGTCTTCACGGGTCCATTGCACCCGCACCGCCTTGCCAGGGAACTCTTTAGCGAGGATCGCCGCTTCAATAATGAAGTCAGGCTTGGATTTTCGACCGAAGCCGCCGCCGAGCAAGGTGACATTGAACGTGACGTTATCGAACGGGATGCCGAGGCGCTCGCCAATCCGTGTGCGGGTGACTTGCGGCGCCTGACTCGGCCCCCAGGCTTCGCAGACACCGTCCTTGAAGCGGGCAATGGCGACCATAGGTTCCATTGGCGCCTGCGCCAGGTGCGGCAGGTAGTAGGACGCTTCGAGGATAGTGTCGGCGCTGTCCATGGCCTCCTCGATGTTGCCGGTATTGCGCACCACTTTGCCGGGTTTGAGGGACGCGGCTTCCAGTTCCTTGCGATAGGCAATCGAGTCATAACTGGCGTTCGGGCCGTCATCCCACTCGATCTTCAGCGCCTCGCGGCCCTTGATTGCCGCCCAGGTGTTCTTGGCCACCACGGCCACGCCACCCAAGGGTTGAAATTCGGACGGCACCGGACTGGCGCCGATCTGCAACACCTTAATCACGCCGGGGACTTTCATCGCAGCGCTGGCATCGAAGGTTTTGACCTTGCCGCCGTATACCGCCGGACGCGCAATGGTGGCGTAGAGCATGCCGTCGAAATGCACGTCGGCCCCGTAAATGGCGCGGCCGTTGACGATGTCGGCGCCATCAATGGCTTTGGTGCCTTCCTTGCCGATGTAGCGAAACTGCGACGGATCCTTGAGCCGTACGCTGTCGCGAGCGGGCACCGCCAGCGCACCGGCCGCCACGGCCAGCTCGCCGTAACCCAACTCACGACCGGTCGGTGTATGGATGACTTTATGCAGTTGCGCATGGCACTCACCAACCGGCACTTTCCACTGCTCGGCGGCGGCCTGTTCCAGCATGGTTCGAGCGGCGGCGCCGCAACGGCGCATTGGCTCGTACCAGTGACGCATGCTGCGCGAGCCGTCGGTGTCCTGGTTGCCGAAACGCACTTCGTCGCCCGGCGCCTGTTGCACTTTCACCCTCGCCCAGTCGGCGTCCAGTTCATCGGCCACCACCATTGTCAGGCTGGTGCGCACGCCCTGGCCCATTTCCGAGCGGTTGCAAACCACGGTCACCGTGCCATCGGTGGCGATGCTGACGTACACCTTAGGATCATCAATCGCGCCGTGGGGCATGCCGTCGGCGCCGAACTTCTTCGATGTCTCTTCGGCGAAAGCGTCCTGCCAGCCCCAACTGGCCGCCAGCACCAATGCACTGGTAGCGCCGACACCTTTGAGGAAACCGCGTCGACTCAGGTTGCTGAGATTGCTCAGGGCAAAATCATTCGATAACTGGCTCATGCCTTGGCCTCCTTCAAGTGAGACGAAGCCTGACGGATGGCGATTTTGATGCGGTTGTAAGTCCCGCAACGGCAAATGTTGCCGACCATCGCTTCTTCAATTTGCGCGTCGGTGGGGTTCGGATTGGTTTTGAGCAGCGCTGTCGCTGACATGATCTGCCCGCCCTGGCAGAAACCGCATTGCGCGACGGCGGTATCGAGCCAGGCTTGCTGGACCACCTGCCCGATCGGGTCGGCGTGCAAGTTCTCAATGGTGGTGATGTTCTGCCCGACCACCGAGCCAATCGGCGTGATGCAACTGCGCGCGGGCGATCCGTCGATGTGAATCGTGCAAGCGCCACACAGGCCCATGCCGCAGCCGAATTTGGTGCCGCTGTAACCGGCCACGTCGCGAATTGCCCACAGCAGCGGCATGTCCTCGGTGACGTCGAGTGGATGGTCTTGACCGTTGAGCTTCAGGGTAATCATGGGCACGCCCGCATAGTTCTTGAGTTATGGGGTCGAGCAATCTGCCGTGGGATCTTGATTGGTTACACGCAGATCGACTCAGGCTAATGAGGCTCTCTTATGCAACGGGAATATCTGCACCGGGCCTTTAGTGGAGCAAATGCTTGCATCGTTAGGTGGCTAAGTTAACCCAGCATTAACAAAAAAGCCCTGCACAGTTGAAGGTGTACAGGGCTTTGAGTTCAGACTTGAAAGCTTAGCTTCAATACTGATTGGGCTCCATTTCCAGGTCGACATGGAAACGTTCCGAAATGTCTTTCTGGATACGCTGCGCCAGATTGAGCAATTGCAGGCCGGTCGCGCTGCCGTAGTTGACCAGCACCAGCGCCTGTAACTTATGCACGCCGGCGTCGGCGTCACGGAAACCTTTCCACCCTGCCCGTTCGATCAACCAGCCTGCCGCCAGCTTCATTCGCCCGTCGGGTTGCGCATAAGCCACCAGATCAGGGTATTCACCCTTCAACTGCGCGACCAGCGCCGCGGGCACCAACGGGTTCTTGAAGAAGCTACCGGCGTTGCCCAGCACGGCGGGGTCCGGGAGCTTTTCATTACGGATGCTGCAAATCGCCTGGCTGACATCCGTGGCCGTCGGTTGCTCGATGCCTTGCTCGGTCAGGCGCTGACGCACCGGGCCGTATTCCAGATGCAGGTGCGCAGCACGATCGAGGGTGAAACGAACGCGCAGGATCAACCAGCGCCCCGGCTCTTGCTTGAACAGGCTGTCGCGGTAAGCGAAGTTGCATTCTTGCAGGGTGAAATCGCGCAGTTCACCGGTCCGGCGATCCAGCGCGGTCAGGCCGGCGAACACGTCCTTGATCTCGACCCCGTACGCGCCGATGTTCTGCATTGGCGCCGCTCCGACGGTGCCAGGGATCAGGCTGAGGTTTTCCAGGCCCGAAAGGCCCTGCGCCAAGGTGTGCTGGACGAACGGATGCCAAGGCTCGCCGGCCTCGGCTTCAATCACGACTTTGCTGCCGTCATCACTGAGGATGCGAATCCCGCGTGTGGCCATGCGCAGCACCAGCGATTGAATATCGGCGGTCAGCAGCAAGTTGCTGCCGCCACCAATCACCAGCAGTGACACATCATGTGCCGATGCGTAAGCCAAGGCTTCACGCACGTCGGCATCGCTGTGGGCCTCGGCGAACAGGCGAGCCTGAACGTCGACACCAAAGCTGTTGAACGGTTTGAGTGAAACCTGCGATTGAACCTGCAAACTCATAACCGTCCCTTCAATTCGATCACCAGCAAATCACTGGCGCGCTCGATCAGGTCCAGCACCTGTTCGAAGCCCTGGTCGCCGTCGTAGTACGGGTCCGGCACTTCATCGAGTTCCGACTGGTAGCGACGCAGGAACAAGTCCAGCTCGGCTTTACCCTTGGCCGGTTGCAAGGCCTTGAGGTGGCGCAGGTTGCTGTTGTCCATTGCCAGGATCAGGTCGTAGGTGGCGAAATCGGCACGGGTGACTTGCTGGGCGCGCTGGGCGGACAGGTCGTAACCGCGCAATTTGGCCGCGGCCTGGCTGCGTTTGTCCGGTGCCTTGCCAACGTGCCAGTCACCGGTGCCGGCGGAGGCAACTTCAATCTGATCGGCCAGCCCCGCTTCGCGCAGTTTGCGCCGCAGCACGCCTTCGGCCGTTGGAGAACGGCAGATGTTGCCCAGGCACACGAACAAAACGCGCATCAGGCCTCCAGCAGGCGACGAACGCGCTCAAGGTCTTCAATGGTATCCACACCAGCAGGCGGCGCGATGAGCGCGTCGGCGACGTGAATCCGCACGCCATGCCACAGGGCACGCAGTTGTTCCAGGGATTCGGTGTCTTCCAGCCAGCACGGGCCCCAGCTGACGAAGTCATGCAGGAAACCGGCGCGGTAGGCATAAATGCCGATATGGCGGCGATACGGCACGCCTTCGGGCAATTGCTCGCGGCTTTTGGCGAACGCATCCCGGGCCCACGGCAACGGCGCGCGACTGAAGGTCAGCGCCATGCCATTGAGGTCGCTGACGACCTTGACCACGTTAGGGTTGAACAGGGTTTCCACGTCTTCGATCGGCTCGGCCAGGGTGGCCATGCGCGCTTCGGTGTGGGCTGCGAGGTTGGCCGCGACCTGATCAATCACACTCGGCGGGATCAGCGGTTCGTCACCCTGGACGTTGACCACAATGGCGTCGGGCGCCAAGCCGAGTTTCGCTGCCACTTCGGCAAGGCGGTCGGTGCCGGAATTGTGGTCTTCGCGAGTCATCACGACTTCAGCGCCGAACCCGTTGCATGCTTCGGCAATGCGCGCATCGTCAGTGGCAACGACCACTCGCTGTGCGCTGCTTTTGCTGGCCTGTTCCCAGACATGCTGGATCATCGGCTTGCCGGCGATCAACAGCAGCGGTTTGCCCGGCAAACGGGTGGAGGCGTAACGCGATGGAATTACAACGGTAAAGGCTGTGGTCATTTATCCAGACGCTCGTCGGTGGTCAAGGTGCGCGCTTCGGTTTCGAGCATCACCGGGATGCCGTCGCGGATCGGGTACGCGAGGCCAGCGCCCTTGCTGATCAGCTCGGTCTTGTCGGCGCTGAGCTTGAGTGGGCCTTTGCAGACCGGGCAAGCGAGGATGTCGAGCAATTTGGTGTCCATGAGCATTCCCTGGGTAAAAACGGAGTTAAGGCAAAAGACGATCCGGCAACAGGCGCATCAGCTGCGTATCGAACCAGGCCACGAAGGCCGGCGATGGCACAGCATCGACCGCCAGGTACCACCAATCGGCGGCAGCGAAAGCACGGCACTTCACCGCGTCTTTTTCAGTCATCACCAACGGCAATGACGGTGTGAAATTCAAGGCTTGCACGCTGTATTCGGCGTGGTCGGCAAACGCATGCGGGACTGGCTGCCAGTGTAGCGTTTCGAGGGTTGTGAAGAAACGCTGCGGATTACCGATCCCGGCCACGGCGTGCAGCGCCTGGCCTGCGGGGAAGTGGTCGAGGGGACGCCGTTCACCGCTTTGCACATTGATCAAGGCGGTGGGTTGCAGCTGGAAGGCAAATCCGCCATCGCGATCATCCGCAGCGCCGTTGTAGAGCACCGCGTCAACGCTTTGCAGGCGCTCGACCGGCTCGCGCAATGGTCCGGCAGGCAGGCAACGCTGGTTGCCCAAGCCTCGGGCGGCATCGATCAGTACCAGTTCCAGATCGCGTGCCATGCGGTAATGCTGCATGCCGTCGTCAGAAAGAATCAGGTCCAGCGGCTCGCTCGCCAGCAGTGCCTTGACCGCGCTGCTGCGTTCCGGGTCGATCATTAACGGCACGCCGGTACGCTGGACGATCAACAACGGTTCGTCGCCCGCCATATCCGCGCTTTGATCCGCTTCAACACGCCACGGCAGTTGCGGCGGTTTGGCGCCGTAACCGCGACTCACCACGCCCACCCGCAAACCGCTGCGCTGGCAATGCTGGATCATCCACAGAATCAGCGGCGTCTTGCCGGTGCCACCTACCGTGATATTGCCGACCACGATCAGCGGCACGGGCGGCTGATAGATATCGCCCTCACCCGCCAGAAACCGCTTGCGCTTGTTCATGACCACCCGCCGATACAACCACTCCAGTGGCTGCAACAGTTTCAGGGCCGGATGACCTTCGTACCACGCGGCGAGCAGGCGATCAGACATGGCCATCAGGGCGCGGGCGCCGCTGCCTCGACGGTGGTCATGCGCAGGTGGCTGAAACCGAGTTTCCCGGCGGCGTCCATGGCGGTGATGACGGATTGATGCTGGGTCTTGCCGTCAGCGCTGATGGACAGCGGCAGGTTGGTGTCGCCGTTGGATTCTTTTTGCAGCGCTTCCATCACGGTTGTCAGGTCGCTCTTGGGCAACACCTGATTGTTCACCGAGAACACGCCTTCGGCGTTGATACCGATGTCCAGTTGCTTGACCTGTTGATCTTCAGCCGGCGAGCCGCTGATCGCTTCCGGCAGTTCGACGCGCAACTGGGTTTCACGGGTAAAGGTGGTCGTGACAACGAAAAACAGCAGCAGGACAAACACCACGTCGATCAGCGACACAAGATTGATGTCCACGTTCTCCCGTTGCTTGCGGCGGAATTTCACGCTTTTTTGCCCTCGGACAGGTCCACGTCACGGTCACCCTGCACTACCTCGACCAGTTTGATCGCTTCCTGCTCCATCCCCACCACCAGCTCATCGATGCGCCGTTGCAGGAACCGGTGGAAGAAGACCGCCGGGATACCGACGATCAGGCCCGAAGCCGTGGTGATCAGGGCTTTGGAAATACCGCCGGCCAACACCGCGGCGTTGGTGGTCATGCCCGTGCCCATGAACGAACTGAAGATATCAATCATGCCCAGCACCGTGCCGAGCAACCCGAGCAACGGGGCCATGGCGGCAATGGTGCCCAGCGCGTTGATGTAACGTTCAAGCTCGTGAATCACCCGCGCGGCGGCTTCTTCAATGCACTCTTTCATGATCTCGCGACCATGCTTGGAGTTGGCAAGGCCTGCGGCCAGGATCTCGCCCAACGGTGAGTTGGCGCGCAGTTCCTTGAGTTTTTCTTTATTGAGTTGCTTGTCCTTGATCCACACCCAGACCTGCCCGAGCAGATGCTCCGGGGTCACACGGCTGGCTCGCAGGGTCCAGAGACGCTCGGCGACAATCGCCATGGCCGCGATGGAACTCAGAATGATCGGCAGCATCATCCAACCGCCGGATTTGACCAATTCCCACACAGTGACAGTCCCCTCGAAAAAGTGCGCCACTCTAACATAGGGGGTGAGCGCACCGAAGACCGTGATGTCGCTTCCGGTCGGGCTTTAATAACTCCCGGCTATTTATTGATAGATGGCGGAGCGCGCCAGAAACGCCGATCCAGACGCATTGTCCACGGTGGCTTGAAATGCCCCAGTTGCAGACGAATGGCTCCGTGCTCGGCGCTGTCGTAAATCGCCATGCCACGTTTCTGATAGCGCGCCACGACCGTGGGGTGCGGATGGCCAAAAGAATTGCCCTGCCCACGGGAAATCAACACTGCCTTGGGTTGCAGCACACTCAACAGGGCCATCGACGAGGAACTGCGGCTGCCGTGATGCGGTGACTGCAACCAATCAGTGGCCACCGCCAGAGGACTCTCAAGCAAGGCCCGTTCGGCAGCGATGTCGATATCGCCGGTCAGCAACAGACGCTCGCCGCTGGCCTCTATTTGCAAGACGCAGGACTTCTGATTGCTGTCATGGGCGGACGTCCATTGCCACAGTTGGAAATTCACACCGTCCCAGTTCCATTGCCGGCCACTTTCACACCCTTGGGCTTGCAGTTCGACAGGTAAACCCTCGGGATCGCCACTGAGTACCCGCTTGACAGGCAAGCCATTGACCACTGCTCGCGCACCGCCGGCGTGATCGGCATCGGCGTGGCTGATCAGCATCAGGTCGAGCGCCTTTACCCCGAGTTTGCGCAATGACGGCAGCACCACCCGCTCACCGAGGTCGAGGTCGCCGAAACGCGGTCCGGCGTCATACAACAGCGTGTGATGGCGGGTACGCACGAAGATAGCCAGCCCTTGGCCGACGTCCAGTTGCCAGACATCGGCCATGCCTTCAGGCAACAACGGCCGAGGCGGAAAAACCAGCAACAGCAACAACGGCCACCCCAATGGGCGCAACGGCACACCGCGCGGCAGCAAGAGTAGAAAGGCCCCCAAAGTACCAAGTCCCCAACACCACAACGGCACCGCCACCGGCACCCATGCGGGCAATTGCCCGGCCATCAAAGTCAGCGCCTTGAACAGCCCGTCAATCAAACCGCCTGCCAGCCACAGCAACCCTTCGCCCGCATAAGGCACAGGCAACAACAATGTCCCGAGCAAGGCAGGTGGCAACACCACCAGACTGATCCAGGGCACCGCCAGCAAGTTGGCCACCGGGCCGCTGAGGCTGATCGGCAAGCCGAGCACCAGCAACAACGGGCACAGCCCGATTGCGATCAGCCATTGAGCCCGGGTCCAGGTTTGCCACCATCGCCAAGGCCCCAATCGCCCGCCAAAGGTGAAGATCAACACTGCCACGGCGGCGAAGGACAACCAGAATCCCGGTTGCAGACTGGCCAACGGATCCAGCAGCAAAACGCCATTCAGAGCCAGTAGCAGCGGCCACCAGGCCCCGAGGTGACGAAAGCGCAGCCGCCACAACAGCACCAGACCGATCATCACGCAAGCGCGTTGCACCGGAACATCGAAGCCGGCCAACAGCCCGTAAGCCAGCGCTGCCAGGAACGCCAGCCCGCATGCCCAGGGCAGCCAGGGCAAACGTCCTGGCCACAGGCCAAAACGTGCCAGCCCGGCGATCAGCAGATAGACCAACCCCGCCAACAATCCGATGTGCTGCCCGGAAATCACCAGCAGATGCACGGTGCCAGTGTCTTGCAGCACTTGCCACTCCTCACGACTCAGCCCGGCGCCATCTCCGAGTACCAGCGCCGTCAACGCTGCGGTTCGGCCCTGGGCATCGACTGCTTGTAAACGCTGGCGGATGCCGTCGCGCCAAGCCCCTCGGGCTTCGTTGAGTCGCTCACCCGCCTTGACCGTGCCGGTCGCGCCGATGTGTTGCGCCAGCAACCAGGCGTCGTAATCGAAGGCATGCGGATTGAGCAGCCCGGAGGGTCGCTTCAATTTGACCGCCAGTCGCCAGCGCTCGCCACTGTTGATGGACGGCCCGTCGTACCAGGCCAGCCGAAGTTTCGCGGGCAGCTTCGTTCGGCGTGATTGGCTGTCCGTCAGTTCGAATCGCACCACGCCGTCGGCATTCTGCGGCAACCCCGTCACCAGTCCTTCTATCCAGCGGGTTTCGCCATCCAGCTTCAGTGGCAGGCGATCATCCAGCGCCCACTGTGCATTCGCACACGCCCAGCTGAAGCCGAACAGGAAAAACGCCAACGGATACGTCCGAAACGGCAACAACATCAAACCCACTGGCGGCAGTAACATCCATAACCCGACCGGCGGTAAAACCGGCAAAAAACGCAGGGTCAACAGACCCAACGCCAGCGCCAACATCCCTGTGCGCATACACTCATCCTGGAGAGTTCCCACCTAGGCTTAGCCGGCTAGTTGCACAGACGCCGTTAATAATTGTCACAAAGTCTGAATGGGTGGTTCGCAGAATCCAGACATACTTGCCGCCTTAACCGACCGAGAAGCCTTATGCCCCGGCGCTTGTTCAAACGCTACATGCCAGACCCGACCAGCATCAAGGAACACAAATCCTTACGCTTTCTCGGCAGCTTGCTGCATGACCCCAACCTCTGGCATCTCAACCGCCACTCTGTGGCCCGGGCGATGGCAGTCGGCCTGTTCGCGGCGTTTTTGCCGATCCCGATGCAAATGCTGTTGGCCGCCGTGCTTTCCATCCTGGTGCGGGGCAATATGCCGATTGCGGTGAGTCTGGTCTGGCTGACCAACCCGATCACCATGCCAGCCGTGTTTTTCTGCACGTACCAGACCGGTGCCTGGCTGTTGGATGTGCCCACCCGCCAGTTGCCGGACTCATTGTCCTGGGAATGGGTCAGCGGCGAGTTGTCTACGTTATGGCAGCCGTTTTTGCTGGGCTCGATCGTCACCGGAGTGGTGCTGGGTGCCCTCGCCTATTTCCTGACCATGATGTATTGGCGCTGGTGGGTGGCGCGGCAGTGGAAGCGGCGCAAGAAAAGCAGAATGTAGGAATACAAAACGGCCTCCATTTTTGGAGGCCGTTTTTATTGCGGTGATTGTGCTGACGCCATCGCGAGCAGGCTCGCTCCCACAGGGTTTGGTGCTGAACACAGATTTTGTGTTCACAACAGATCCCATGTGAGAGCGAGCCTGCTCGCGAAGGGCGCGCCGCGGTCCTGATCAGGTACGCATCCCGCGACCACTGACCAGCAACCGTGCGCAACCGATGTACAACACGATGGTCGCCACCAGCATAAAGGTAATCGCGATGCTGATCTTGATGTCCGAAACGCCGAGGATGCCGTAACGGAAAGCGTTCACCATGTGCAGCACCGGGTTCGCCAGGGACACGGTCTGCCAGAACGGCGGCAACAGGGAAATCGAGTAAAACACCCCGCCCAGGTAGGTCAGCGGTGTCAGCACGAACGTCGGGATGATCGAGATGTCATCGAAATTGCGGGCAAACACAGCGTTGATGAAGCCCAGCAGCGAGAAGATCGTCGCCGTCAACACCACCACCAGAATGGTCACGCCCAGGTGATGCACCTGCAAATCTGTAAAGAACAGCGACAGCAACGTCACAATGATCCCGACCATCAGCCCGCGCAGCACGCCGCCCAAGGTGTAGCCGATCAGAATCGTATGCGGCGAGACCGGCGACACCATCAATTCCTCGATGGAACGCTGGAACTTGCTGCCGAAGAAACTCGACACCACGTTACCGTAGGAGTTGGTGATCACCGACATCATGATCAGCCCCGGCACGATGTACTCCATGTAAGTGAAGCCACCCATATCACCGATCTGGCGACCGATCAGATTGCCGAAGATCACGAAGTACAGAACCATGGTGATGGCCGGCGGCAGCAGCGTCTGCGGCCAGATCCGGGTAAAACGCCGGACCTCACGGTAAACGATGGTATTGAGGGCAACGAGGTTGGGTTGCAGCTCCGAACTCATACCGCCACCTTCGACAAATTTTTCTCCACCAGAGACACGAACAACTCCTCGAGGCGATTGGTTTTGTTACGCAAGCTCAGTACTTCAATGTTTTGCTGCGCCAACTGAGTGAACAGCGCGGTGATGCCCATGGCTTTGTCGACCTGGACTTCCACGGTGTGGCTGTCGATCAGCCTGGTCGGGTAGCCGAGCAACTGCGGCGCACTGGTCAACGTGTTTTTTACATCGAGCAGGAAGGTTTCCACATGCAGTTGGCTGAGCAACTGTTTCATGCTGGTGTTCTCGACGATGGTGCCGTGGTCGATGATGCCGATGTTGCGACACAACTGCTCAGCCTCTTCCAGATAGTGCGTGGTGAGGATGATGGTGATGCCTTTCTGGTTCAGCTCGGTGAGGAAGGTCCACATCGAGCGACGCAGTTCGATGTCCACACCTGCCGTCGGTTCATCGAGGATCAGCAGGCGCGGTTCATGAACCAGCGCACGAGCGATCATCAGTCGACGCTTCATACCACCGGACAGCGAGCGTGACGGTGTATCGCGCTTGTCCCACAGCCCCAGTTGGGTCAGGTATTGCTCGGCGCGTTCCTTGGCGATTTTCGCCGGAATGCCGTAGTAACCGGCCTGGGTCACGACGATATCGAAGGTCTTTTCGAACTGGTTGAAGTTGAATTCCTGGGGTACCACGCCGATGGAGCGCTTGAGTTGCGCAGGATTTTTGTCGAGGTCGTGACCGAAGATATTCACCGTTCCGCTGGTCTTGTTCACCAGGGTCGACAGAATGCCGATGGTCGTGGATTTGCCGGCGCCGTTAGGGCCCAGCAAGGCGAAGAAGTCACCTTCGGCGACATCCAGATCGATACCACTCAGGGCCTGGAAACCGTTGCCGTAGGTTTTGGTTAGCTGCCGGATGGACAGAGCGGAACTCATATCGGATTACGCACCAAGAAGGAAGAAAGGAATAAAAGACGGCCGGCGGCGACAGGTACAACCGCGGCGCGTGAGCGCAATGGTGCTTGTCGCCGCCACACAAGTACAGTCAAGTGTGTCGATAGTGAGTATTAAGTCAACGCAGTCATAACGGCTTTTTGATACGCCGGACGCTGTTTCAACCGGGCGTACCAGGCTTCAAGGTGCGGCTGTGATACGCGCTCGATCGGCATCTCGAACCAGGCATAAATAAAACTACCGAGCGGGATGTCGCCCATGCCGATTTCGTCGCCGGACAGGTACGGTTGGGCGGCCAGTGCCTGATCGGCCAGTGACAGCAGATCTTCGCACTCCTTGATAGCGGCGTTGATAGCCGACCAATCCTGCTTGTCTGCCGGGGTGCGCAACACGCCCCAAAATACGGTGCGCAATGGGCCGGCGAAACTTGAGGTCGTCCAGTCCATCCACTTGTCGGCCGTGGCGCGAGCTTTTATATCCGCCGGATACCAAGTGCTGCCGTTGGCATGAAGGGCCATCAGGTAACGCACGATGGCATTGGATTCCCACAACACAAAACCGTCGTCTTCGATCACCGGCACGCGGCCATTGGGGTTCATCGCCCGATACTGCGGCGTATCGACGACACCAAAGGCGCCGCCCGCGTCGATGGCCTCGTAGGCCAGCCCCAGTTCTTCGGCGGCCCACAACGGTTTTCTGACATTAGACGAGTTTTTCCGACCCCAGATCTTCAGCATGACCGCCTCTTTTTCGACAAGTGGGCAGGCAGCATACGCCGGATCAGGCGCGACTCAAATCGCTCTGCATATCCCCTAGCAGCACGGGCTGTTGCTCGCTGAACAGGTGCGGATAGCACTTTTCCAGGTGCTCGAAAAAGAATGCTTCCGGTACATCGGTGAACTGGCCGTGATCGACCAGGTACTCCATCAACTGCGCGCCATCGCGATTGTAGGGATGAAAGACACTGTCATTGATCCCGTCGAATTCCAGCGGCGCGACATTGAACAGTTCACAGAGTTTTTGGTTGAACGCCGGGGTTGCCTTCACCCAACGGCCATTCAGATACAACTCCGTATAACCATGCATCGCGAACACATCGCTCTTGAGCAATTCGAGCAAACGCGGGGTCGACAGGTGATTGCGCACGTCGGCCAGACCGATCCGCGCCGGGATCCCGCAATGTCGCGCGGCACCAGCCAGCAAAGTGGCTTTGGGCACGCAATAGCTTTCCCCGGTTGCCAGCGCATAACTGCCGCGCAGGGTCTGCGGGTCGCGGCTGAACGTGTAGGGGTTGTAGCGCACGGCCTCGCGCACCGCGTAATACAGGTGGATCGCCTGTTCGACCGGGTCTCGACGGCTGCCGCGATGTTGTTCGGCGAACTCCACCACCGAGGGATGGTCACTATCGATGAAGCGGCCGGGACTCAAGTACTCGTGCATGAGAATAATCTCCTGGGGAAGCCCCGAGTCTAACGACAGGTTCAGCACAGAGATAACGACGTTTCGGCCAAACATGAGCGCATTGCCGCGTAGGAAACGAACCATTTCCCGAGCATGTTGCCAACCGAGCCTGCAAATCTCACCCAAGGTTTCCCACGATTTCAATCACATCGCTCTGACCACCCTCTTTGGCGGATGCCGTCTAAGCTCTGAAGGTTGGTTTTACCCTGGTTCACGGAGGATTAAATATGCTGCTGTTGTGGATACTGGTTCTGGTTGTCGGGATAGCCTGGTTAGCCCATCGTCGCATCGCTCCCCTGCCCGCTCTCTGCATCGTTGCCGTTTACGTGGTGGCAATGGGGGCTTTCAGCCGCGCGCCCGGTTGGCTGCTGCTGTTGTACTGGGTGTTGATCGCAGCCGTTGCGGCACCATTGTTGCTGCCCGATCTGCGTCGCAAGTTCTTCAGCGCGCCGCTGTTCAACTGGTTCCAGAAAACCCTGCCGCCGATGTCGCAAACCGAACGCGACGCCATTGATGCCGGCACCGTGTGGTGGGACGGCGAACTGTTCAGCGGTCGCCCCGACTGGGACAAGCTACTTTCCTACCCAAAAGCCCAACTGAGCGAAGAGGAACAGGCCTTCATCGACGGCCCGACCGAAGAGCTCTGCGCCATGGTCACCGACTGGCAAATCGGGCAAGACATGGACCTGCCCGCCGAGGCCTGGACGCACATCAAGGAGAACGGCTTCTTCGCGCTAATCATCCCCAAAGAATTTGGCGGCAAAGGCTTCTCTGCCTATGCGCATTCACAGGTCGCCATGAAGCTGGCGACCCGCAGCGGCGACCTTGCTTCCACCGTGATGGTCCCCAACTCCCTCGGCCCCGCCGAACTGTTGCTGCATTACGGCACCGACGAACAACGCAACCATTACCTGCCACGCCTGGCGCGCGGCGACGACATTCCCTGCTTCGCGTTGACCGGCCCGCTGGCCGGTTCCGACGCTGGGGCAATGCCCGACACCGGGGTGATCTGCAAAGGTGAATGGGAAGGCAAGGAAACCCTCGGCCTGCGCCTGAACTGGGAAAAGCGTTACATCACCCTCGGCCCGGTGGCGACCCTGCTCGGCCTTGCCTTCAAGGCCTATGACCCGGACCATTTGCTGGGTGACGAAGAAGACCTGGGCATCAGCCTGGCCCTGATCCCAACGAACACCGCTGGCGTGGAAATCGGTCGTCGCCACTTGCCTCTGGGTGCCGCGTTCATGAACGGCCCGAACTCCGGCAAGGACGTGTTCGTGCCGCTCGACTTCCTCATCGGCGGTCAGGAAATGCTCGGCAAAGGCTGGATGATGCTGATGAATTGCCTGTCGGTCGGGCGGTCGATTTCGTTGCCAGCCGTCGGCACCGGCGCGGCCAAATTCACCAGTCTGGTGACCGGTCAGTACGCTCAGGTTCGCGAACAATTCAACGTGCCACTGTCGGCGTTCGAAGGGATTCAGGAAGCCATGGCGCGCATCGGAGGCAACGCCTGGATGATGGACGCGGCGCGCATGTTGACCGCCAACGCAGTGGATCTGGGCGAGAAACCGTCGGTGCTGTCGGCGATTCTCAAGTACCACCTCACCGAACGCGGCCGCGAGTGCATCAGCCATGCGATGGATGTTCACGGCGGTAAAGCCATCATCATGGGGCCGAACAACTACCTTGGCCGCGGCTGGAATGGCGCGCCGATTTTCATCACCGTGGAAGGCGCGAACATTCTCTCGCGCAATCTGATGATCTTCGGCCAGGGGGCGATTCGTTGTCATCCGTTCGTGCTCAAGGAAATGGCCCTCGCTGGCCGCGAAGACAAGGACCAGGCGCTCACCGAGTTCGATGGTCTGCTGCTCAAGCACATCGGTTTTGCCGTGAGCAACGCCGCCAGCACACTGGTGTTGAACCTGGGTTTAGGGCACTTCGAACACACACCGGGCAACAAGCTCAGCCAGGGTTACTTCCGGGCGCTCAACCGTCAGGCCGCGGCGTTCGCCTTGCTGGCGGACCTGAGCATGATGCTGCTGGGCGGTGAACTGAAACGTCGCGAACGCCTGTCGGCACGCCTGGGGGATGTGCTCAGCAACCTGTACCTCGCCTCTGCCGCCCTCAAGCGCTATCACGACCTCGATTCACCGGAGCACATGACGCCGCTGTTTACCTGGGCCATGGAGGAAAGTCTTGGCCAGTCGGAACGCGCGCTGGATGAACTGCTGACCAATTTCCCGAACAAGGTGCTGGGCTGCCTGTTGCGGATGATCGTGTTCCCGTTCGGCCGTCGACACAAAGGGCCATCGGACGCACTTGGCGCCGAAGTGGCCGCCGTGATTGGCCGCGCCAAGGGCGACCCGACGCTCGAAGAGTTGCTGGGCGGTTGCTATCGACCGCAATCGGCCGATGACGCCGTCGGGGCTTTGCAACACGCCTGCAATTTGCTCAATGCAGCGCAACCCCTGCAGAAAAAACTGCACATGGCGCTCAGAAGTGGCCAGCTCGAGCCGGCAGCCGGGGAGAACATCATCGATGCAGCGCTGGAGGCCGGCGTATTGCAGGCAGGGGAAGCGCAGACCCTGCGTGCCGCCGAAGCGGCGCGGCGCAAGGTGATTGATGTCGATGATTTCGATAAAGAAGAGTTGGCACTGGCGCAAGGAAAGGTCCGCTGATCCAGCCACGCTTGTAGGCCAATGCAAAATGGGCGCGGGCGCTTTATACTCCCGCGCCCGTTTTGCTCTTGAGGACTTATCTCGTGTCCAACGTCGTTGCCGACCATCTCGTCTTGCTTGACCACTTGCGCAGCATCCTGGTCGCCGTGGGTGAGGCCGAACAGGTTCCCGAAGAAAGCCATGCCTTGTTCCTGGAGCGCTTCGACGAACTGCGTGCGTTGCTGCCGGTCGATCCGATCGAAAGCCAATACCTGGGCCAGGACATTCTCTGCCAGGTGATCACCCGCTACCCGCAAATTGCCCACCTGGTCCCGCGCGACCTGCTGTGGTACTTCGCCGGTGACTGCCTGCATTACATGCCCGATGATGAAATCGATCTGTATCAGGCGCTGGAAGAACGTCGCTTCGAAGCTGAACAGAACGACGAACCGTTTGACTGGAACCAGGAAAAACAACTGCTGGCGATGTCGAATCAAGACAGCAAGCACTGATCCCGGCTCAGTAATGAAAAAGGCCCGCATGGTTGAACATGCGGGCCTTTTTATTGGCTGCGTGATGCATTGTCTGGACAACCGCTATCGCGAGCAGGCTCACTCCCACATTGGAACGCGGTCAAATGTGGGAGTGAGCCTGCTCGCGAAAGGGCCAGTCAAAGCAACCCATCACTCTCAGGCAACTCATACTCAGCCGCAATCTTCCCCGGCTTGCTCAAGGTCGGCTCCTTCTCCAGGCACTCCACCAGATAATCGATAAACACCCGCAATTTCGGCGGCAGATAACGCGTCGGCGAATGCAGCAACCAGGCGCCGCCGTGGTACGACGCCAGAAACGTCCAGTCCGGCAACACCTGCACGATCAACCCCTGCTCCAGCGCATAACGCGCCGTGAAATACGGCAGGCTGCCAATGCCAATGTGCTGCAACACCGCGCCCAATCGCACACCGGTGTGATTGGCGGCATACCGACCACGCACGCCGACAGTGACCGCTTTGGTGCCTTTCTTGAATTTCCAGCGCGCATCACTCGGGGTTTCACCCAGATAGATGCAACTGTGGTTAAGCAAATCGTGGGGATGTGTCGGTGTACCGTGTTCAGCCAGGTATTGCGGCGTGGCGCAGAGCAAATGGTCGATGGTCAGCAATTGCCTTCCAACCAAACCGGCGGGTGGTCGATCGGTAATCCGGATGGCGAGATCTACATGGTCGTCGATCAGATCCACCTGCCGATCCTCAAGCAACAACTCCACATCGACTTTGGGATAACGCCGCAGAAACTCCGGCATATGCGGGTGAATCACGAATCGCCCCACGGCCTTGGGCACACTGACTCGCACCAACCCTTCGGCTTCTTGGGTGAACTGCCCGCTGATTTCCATCACCGATTTGGCGGCGCTGACCATTTCCTGGCAGCGCTTGAACACCTCTTCGCCCCCGTCGCTCAGCCGTAATTTACGCGTGGTTCGTTGCAGCAGACGCGTGGCCAACGCCTTCTCCAGACGTGAAATGCTACGACTGACCGCCGAAGGAGAAGCGCCCAGTTGACGGGCCGCTTCAGAAAAGCTGCCGGTTTCGACCACCTTGACGAAAATCGCCATTTCGCCGAGCAGCGGTAGTGGAAGATTTATGCTCACAGCGCAACAGTCCTTTGATGATTGAACGGATTATCACGCAATTCCACGCTTCATATAATAAAAATAGAAACTTTAATAAGGGCATGGAATATGACGCTTCGCCTCTTTTTCCATAGTGATGACCTCAAGGCTAATGTGGAAGTCCTGGATTGCACGCCCTACGAGAACGAATATGCGGTGGTTCTGCGCGCCACGCTGTTTCACCCCCAGGGTGGCGGACAGCCCTTTGATACGGGCTGGATCGGCGATAGCCAGGTACTGCGCGTCATCCAGGATCCCGACCGGATCATGCATTTCGTCGACCAACCGGTAACACCCGGCATGACCCTGATTCAGGTGGACGGGGAGCGTCGTCAGTTCAATACACGTATGCATTCAGCCGGGCATCTGATCGGCCACTTCGTCCAGGCCAAGGGCTGGATGCCGATCAAGGCGCATCACTGGCCGGGCGAAGGCCGCGTGCAGTTCAAGGCGCTGGAGTGCGCACAGGACATCGATGCCCAAACCATTCAACTCGGCCTCGAACAGTGGGTGACCCAGGATTTTCCACGCCTGACATCGTTGCGCGAAGGCGCCCGGGAAATCGGTTTCGGTGAACTGCCCGCCTACGGCTGCGGCGGCACCCATGTACGGAGCCTGAAGGAGTTGGGCACAGTCACGATCGCGTCCCTTTCATTGAAGAAGGGAACGCTGTCAGTCCACTACAACGTGGATTGAGCATTTGGGCGATGCCGGCACTGTCATCGCCTGACGCCGGGGGAACCTGTGTTCGCGGGTTCTGTTGACTATCTGATAGATGGACCTAAGACATGATGCTTGACGTCGAGCGTCTCGATGAGACGTGCATAAAAAAACTGGTCAATGAAGAAGTCCTCGCCATCCGCGTCAAGGGCTTGTTGCCCCCGCCGCTGGCGATTCAGATTGGCGACAAGATCCTCGCCCCGGGCTTCGAAGGCTATATCAATGCGCCGAGCATCGGCCGCATCGGCATGGCGTTTTATGAAGCGGAAAACCAGCCGCTGCTGATCGAGGACTACTTCGAACGCGCCACGCGCAACATTGCGGAGTTGCGTAACCGTTGCGCTCCCTATTCGTCCCCGGTCGACACCCTGCGCTGCATGCTCGATGAATCCTGGCCGGCAGGTGCACACCTGGAAAACCTCTACGGCCGCAAGATGTACGTCGGGCTGTCGCGGGTGGTGAAACCGGGGGTGTGCTTCCTCGCCCACCACGACATTTTCGCCAAGGACGCTCCGGACAGTTATCAGGCCAGAAGCCTGGAAGCGCAGTTCGCCTGCAACGTTTACCTGAACATGCCGACCGAGGGCGGTGCGCTGCAGGTGTGGGACGACGATATTTCGCCGGATCAGTTCGACGATATGCGTGGCGACAGTTACGGCATCGACCCCGCCCTGCTAGGCCCTCCGACCCTGGAGATTCGCCCTGAGCCGGGCGATTTCATCATGTTCAATTCGCGCCGCATGCACTCGGTGACTCCGGGCGTGGCGGATCCGCGACTGAGCCTTTCGTTCTTTGTCGGTTACCGCGGCAATGCTTCACCCCTTACCTTCTGGAGTTGAGATGTTTTCAAATTACCTGGGCGAATTTCTGGCGCTGGCGACTATTCACTTTCTGGCCGTGGTCGCACCCGGGCCGGATTTCGCCGTGACCATTCGTCAGAGCGTGCGTTTCGGCCGGTTGGTGGGCATCTGCACGGCGCTGGGTATCGGCGCAGGGATTTCCGTGCACGTGCTGTACACCCTGCTCGGGGTCGGCGCGCTGATGCATACGACGCCTTGGTTGTTGACCGTGGCCAAGGTCGCGGGCGGCGCCTACATTTTGTACCTCGGTGTCAGCCTGTTGCGCAGCAAACCCAAGTCCGCGCTTGAGGGCGATAAAGGCTCGGACGAGCCCGTCGCCGAACAAACGCTGTCGAAGGCATTTATCACCGGGTTTCTGACCAACGCAACCAACCCCAAGGCGACGCTGTTTTTCCTGGCGATTTTCACCACCATCATCAGCGCCACGACGCCTCTGAAAATCCAGGCGCTGTATGGGGTCTGGATGTGCTTTGTGAACGCGCTGTGGTTTGTCATTGTCGCGCTGTTCTTTTCCAGTGCCCGGGTGCGAGTGCTGTTCATGCGTATGGGCCACTGGTTTGAACGGACAATGGGGGTAATTCTGATCCTGTTTGCCGGGCGCTTGATCCTCTCGATGTAAAACCTGCACAAACGCAAAAGGCCCGCGCAGTCAGACTGACGGGCCTTTTTTTGCATTCAGCACACCCCGTCAATATCAGGCAATCGCACTGCGCTGCGACCTTGCCCGCACCGCTCGCCCGTCCGCCTTTCTCCAGCCTTTACACCAATGGTTTTTTTTAAAACGATGGCACTTTGGCTTGATTGAACTACCTTCAAACAATAAGAAGTCATAACGGCTCGAATTTCCACGTTAGCTTCAGTGATCAGATGGCGAATTGGCAAAAGGAGTTACCTCACTATGATCCTGGCAGGCGTTTTCCGGCGATGTACCTTCATTGCCGATTACTTTCCGGGGGAGCCAGGTCGGCGGACAGTACGGTCCATAGCCGCGAGTGTCGCTCTGTCGGGCAGCCCAGGTCACCGGATCACTAAAAATCGTTTTAGCAAAGGTCGCTCGCTGTCCAGCCAGATCAGCGAATTGCGCCTGCTCGTATATAGCACGCAAGGAATAACGCCAAGGCTATGGATAACTGGTCTGGCGCATTGGGGGGGATTGTCCGATCCCCGTGAAGTGATCCGTGACAACTCAGTCAGCCTAAAAGGATGTACTTAATGAGCCTTCGTCCCGTGCCCGCTATCAAGCGAATTATCCATGGCCTGTTCTGGATGGGCCTCAGCGTGGATGCGGCTCAGGCCGCGCCGGCCAATTGTCCACAGCTGGACAATTGGCCGACAACGTACGAGGTCGGTCAGGGGCTGCAGCATGAACTGCGCAGCCCCGTTCCGATAACACAACTGGCGGTGGGTGACCCGAAAATTGCCGACGTACAACCCAGCGGCAGCAGCGCGTTCATACTCACGGGCGTTGCGCCGGGGACCACCAGCCTGATGGTCTGGACCGCCTGTTCGAAAACGCCGCGCCAAAGCATGGTATTCGTCAAGGGTAAAGCCACGTCGGCGCTGACCAGCGTGCCGTCGGTGCCTTCCGAAGACCCGCTGCTGCCGAGCCAGGTGCAGACCGATATCCGCTTCGTAGAAGTCAGCCGGACCAAGCTCAAGGAAGCCTCCGCCTCGATTTTCGGCATCCGTGGCAACTGGCTGTTCGGCTCGCCGAGAACCTTGCCCACCATCGGCGGCATTGTCACGCCGGCGGTACCGGTGAACAACAACAACTTCAACCTCACTTTTGCTACCGGCAATACCCTGGTGGCGCTCAACGCGCTGGAAGGCAGTGGTTTCGCCTACACGCTGGCGCGGCCAAGCCTGGTAGCGCTCAGCGGGCAGAGTGCGAGCTTCCTGGCCGGCGGTGAAATACCGATTCCGGTGCCCAGTTCAGGCAGCGATAACGTGTTCATCGAGTACAAGGAGTTCGGTATCCGCCTGACCCTGACGCCGACCATCATCGGGAAAAACCGTATCGCGCTGAAGGTGGCGCCGGAAGTCAGTGAACTGGACTTCACCAACGCCGTGAGCATCGCCGGCACGGTAGTCCCGGCCCTGACCGTGCGCCGTACCGATACCAGCATCTCCCTGGCCGACGGCGAAAGCTTCGTCATCAGCGGCCTGATCAGCACCCACAACGACTCCCATGTGAACAAGTTTCCGGGGCTGGGGGATATCCCGGTTCTGGGCGCGTTTTTCCGCGACAACGTCATCAACCGTGAGGAGCGCGAACTGCTGATGATCGTCACCCCGCATCTGGTCCAGCCACTGGCCGCCAATGCACAACTACCGTCATTGCCTGGCGAGCAAATGCGCAATTACGACCCGAACTTCTACCGCATGTTTTTCCTGGAAAATGGCGACTTCGACAGCCTCAGCGGGCTCTCGCAATGAACCGAAGCCTGAACCAGACTTGCCTCGCCCTCACTCGTAACGGTGACTTTGAACGCTTGCCGGGCCAGCTGTATTGCCATTGGCCAGGCGTTCAACGTGTTGTAGCCAGAGGACCTTCAATGAAAGCAGTCATTGCAATAGCGGCGACATTTATGCTCGCAGGTTGTGCCAGCAATGGCATGTCTTCGCAACCAGCTAACTGTGCCAAGCCCGGTTCAGATCAAGAACTGGCCCTGAACCTGGCCGACAGCATGGCCGAAGAAGGCCGTTTGTATGCCAGCCTGGCGAATCTGGAAGGATTGCCCGATGACCTGGTCCAGGTTCGCCTGCGCAAGGCTCGGGTGCTGCGCTTGATGGGGCGTAGCGGGGACGCGCAGCCGTTGTATGAAAGCTTGCACGGCACCTGTCTGGCGGCTGAAGGGGAACATGGCCTGGGCCAGTTGRCCGCCGCCAAAAATGATAACGCCACCGCTGCCACTCACCTTGAGCGTGCGGTGAAGATGGCCCCCACCGACGACAGAATGCGAAATGACCTGGGGGTCGTCTACCTCAATCAGCGACGGATCCCTGAAGCACGCTTTGAGTTCATGACCGCCATGGAGCTCAAGCAGGCAAATACACTGGCGGCACTCAATATGGTGACGCTGCTGATCTACCAGGATAACTGGAAGGCGGCTGCCGAACTCGTGACCCGCGCCGACTTGAGCCGCAAGCAAGTCGTAGAGGCTCAAACCCGCGCGGAAAAACTCAAGGCCTCCGCCAATAAAGTGGTGGCATCCGAGGGGAATCGCAGGACTGAGGTAGCCGATACCTCTTCCAGTGCGAACAAGTAGAACGTACGAGGAGTCGAGATGAAGACCAAAAGGCTGTTGATCGTGTGCATGGCTTGCCTGTCCACCACTGCCTGGGCAATTGAGCCGGGCCCCTCTTCGCCGTATCAACAAGGCACCGAACAGTGGTTGCAGCTGCAGATTCGCGGTGTGGTTGCCTCCACTAAACTGCAAACCGCTTCGGCCACCGAACGTGACCTGGCCATGCAGCGCTGGCTGAATAGCTTCAGCTACCCGATTCCGCAGTTTTTTGACCAGGATTCGGCAGGACAAATGACCATCGGCAACTGAGGCATATCGATGGGTGATCAGCCTCTGGCGTCGTCCAGAGTGGCCTGGCTAAAAAGCCAGGCTCAATCACGTGTGCGGGAAAATACAGTCCAGATACTACAAGGTGGAGCAGGCGATTGGAGTGAATGCACTCTGCTCGCCTGATCCACCCCGTTCTAATGCAGTACAGCCATCCTGTTCGACAGCAAGCCACTCCTGTTCACTTACCGAATACTCTGAATACCCCGATCAAGGCGGGGCCGATAGCGACCAGAAAGAAGCTCGGCCACAGACAGAGGATCAGCGGGAATATCAGCTTGGTACCGACTTTCGCCCCCATCTCTTCGGCGGCCTGCGTACGCCGGTCACGGAACTCATCGGCATAGATGCGCAAGGTGTCGGCCACGCTGGTACCAAAGCGGATACTCTGCGCCAACAGGCTGACCAGACCTTGTACGTCATCCAGGCCAGTGCGTACGGCCAGTTGCTTGAGCGCCTCGGTACTGGAAATGCCCGCGCGGATTTGTGAATTGACCATGGCCAGTTCTTCAGCCAGTTCGACCTGACTGACCGACATCTCCTCAGCCACCCGTTCGATCGTCGTGGGCAAGGCCAGGCCCGACTCCACGCACACCACCATCAGATCCAGTGCATCCGGAAACGCGGCACGCAGCCGGCCTTGTCGCAACTGCTTGCGCTTGGCGACATACAGCGCTGGCACCAACCATCCGATACCGGCCACCAAAGCCACCAACAGCAGCCCCATGGTCAGGGAAACCTTGGGAATCATCGGCAACAGCAGCAACGCAATACCGATCAATAACAGCGGCAACATTAAGCGCACTGCCCAATACATCTGCACCGCCGAAGAGGAACGGTACCCCGCATGCATCAACAGGGTCTGGGTGGCGGATGTTTGAGCCGACTCGGCCGAGGCAAAGCGCTGGCCGACCCGTTCCAGCAACAGTTGCAGGTTACCCGGAGCTTCCTGCCCGGTGGTGTTGCCTAAATAACCACGCTTGATCAGCGCCAGACGACGCTGCACCGGATCCTGAAGCCCCTGCATCAGCAAGATCACGGCGACGACCGCAAGCACCGTACTCAAACCGATCGCGCCAAGGAACAACAGGCGCGCCATCTCCTCGTTCCCCGTGACACGACTGAACAACCCGAGCAAAAAATCCATGACCTGTACCTCCCGGTAGCGAATACCGCTTAAACCTGAATCCGGATGATTTTGCGTATCCAGAAAATCCCGAGCAACATGGCGAAGAACGCCCCGATGATCAGCTTGTGGCCCAGGGGATCATTGATCAGCACAGGCAGGTACTTGGGGCTGGTGACTATGATCGCGATCGCCAGCACGAAGGGAATCGCCACCAGCACCCAGGCCGACATGCGCCCTTCCGCCGACAGGGTTTTGACCTTGCGCTGGAAGCGGAAGCGCCCTCGAATCAGCCGACTCAGACGCTCCAGCACCTCGGTCAGATTGCCGCCGGTCTCGCGATGGATGAGGATCGAGGTCACCAGCATCATCACCGTCATGCTTGGCATCCTCTCCAGCAGACCGAGCATGGCCCGGCGTACATCATTGCCATAGTTGATATCGGCGAAGGTCAGGCCGAACTCATGAGCGACCGGCCCCTTGTGTTCCTCGGCCACCAGGCGCAGGGTTTCGTTGAAGGGGTGTCCGGCGCGCAATGCGCGGCACATCGCGTCCAGCGCATCCGGCAGGCCTTCCTCGAACGCAGCGAAACGCTTGCCACGGTCGCGAGAGATTTTCAGTATGGGTAACCAGAAGAGCGCGAAACCCGCCAGCAGCGCCATCCACCAGACTGACCAAACCATCCAGATCAAGATACCCGCCCAGACACCCAGTACCAGCCCGAGCAGCAATACCCGATAGGCCCGGTATTCGTGCCCGGACTGCTCAATCATTTGCGTCAATGCCTCCATAAAAGGCAGCTGCTCAAGCCTGGCCTCCAATGGCGACAAACGCGTCAGGTATTTCTGTCGCAAAACGGTCTGCATGCTGGACTGATTGTTGGCTTTCTCCAGTACATGCAAGCGGCCACGAATGCGCTTGCGCATCTTGCCGGCCTCGCCGAATACCGGCACCGCCACGCCCTGGGACAAGAGGAAGACGGCAATAAACACCATGCCGAGGAACATCAGAATGAATTCACCAGGAACCTGGTTCATGATTGCCGTGCCTCCATCCACTCAGGCCTGAACATCGCAAGCGGCAACTCGATACCGCGCTTGGCCAGCACATCGCGGAAGGCGGGGATCATGCCGCTGGGCCGAAAATCACCGAGTACTTCGCCGTTTTCGCCCATGCCGTGGCGCACGAAGGAGAAGATTTCGGTCATGGTGATGATCTCGCCCTCCATGCCGTTGATCTCCTGCACGCTGACCAGGCGGCGCTTGCCGTCCTCCTGGCGTTCCAGCTGGATGACCACTCCGATGGCCGAAGCGATCTGTTGGCGCATGGCCTTGATCGGAAAGGTCGCCCCGGTCATCGACACCATGTTCTCGATTCGCCCCAATGCATCGCGTGCGGTGTTGGCGTGGATCGTGGTCAGCGAACCGTCGTGACCGGTGTTCATCGCTGTCAACATGTCCAGCGCCTCGGCGCCGCGCACTTCGCCGATCACAATGCGGTCCGGACGCATCCGCAAGCTGTTGCGCACCAACTCCCGCTGGCTCACCTCGCCACGCCCCTCGATATTCGAAGGCCGGGTTTCCAGGCGTACCACATGGGGCTGTTGCAACTGCAGTTCGGCGGAGTCTTCGATGGTGACGATCCGCTCGTTGTGCGGGATGAAACTGGACAGCACATTGAGCATGGTGGTCTTGCCGCTGCCGGTACCGCCGGAAATCAGCACGTTCAAGCGCCCACGGACAATCGCCTTGAGCAGCAGGGCAATGGCCGGGGTCAATGCACCCACCTGGATCAGGCTGTCGGTATTGAGCAGGTCCACGGAAAAGCGCCGGATCGACATGCTCGGGCCGTCGATGGCCAGCGGCGGAATAATCGCGTTGACCCGCGAACCGTCCTTGAGCCGCGCATCCACCAACGGCGAAGACTCGTCGATACGCCGACCCAGGCTGGAGACGATGCGGTCAATGATGTTCAGCAAATGCTGATCATCGCGAAAACGCACATCGGTGCGTTGCAGCTTGCCGAAGCGCTCGACATACACTGAGTCATGCCGGTTGACCAAAATGTCGGACACACTGTGATCGGCCAGCAGCGGTTCCAGAGGCCCCAGACCGAGCACCTCGTCGGTGATCTGCTTGATGATCAACTGCCGGCTGGAAGTACTCACCGGTGCCGAGTGTTCATCGAGCAGGCGCTGGCAAATATCGCGAATCTGCCGCGCGGCCTCAGCCTGTTCAAGGGAGTCCAGCAAGGACAGGTCCATGACCTTGAGCAACTGCTGGTAGATCTTTTCTCGCCATTCGGCCTCCACCGGGGTGACATGACTTCTGGTTTCGTAAAGAACGTCGGGCGTTGCACGCTCCCACGCCATTATTTCCTCTGCCGGATCCAGCAGGTCGCCACCCGGCTGGCCAGCCGGCGATGAGGCGGGTTTACCGGCCTGTTTGCGCAAGCGGTTACGAAAGTCGTTGATCATGGGTCATCCCCCGAAAAAACGGTTGAAGGCGCGTTTGAGCAAGCCTTTGTTGTCAGCCATCTGGTTGCCGACCAGGTCCTCAGCCATGTTGTGCAGGGCAATGGTGATCGCCGCCCTCGGCGCATGCAGCCCCAACGGCACGCCAGTGTTCTGACTCTGGCTGACCAGGTTGAAGTCGTTGGGTAATTTCGACAGATTCGTGCAGCGCAGCGCCTCGCCGATATCTTTGAGGCTGATCGCTGCGGCCTTGTCAAAGCGGTTGACCACTATCTGCAATTGATCCCCGCGCACACCCAGGTCATCGCGAAGAATCCGCACCAGAGAGCTGGCATCGCGCAGATGGCTGACGCTCTGCTGCACCACCACGTACACCCGATCCGCCTGTTCCAGCACAGAGCCGGTAAGGTGGTCGATTTGCCGCGGCAGATCGATCACTACCCAGTTATAGCTGGCACGGGCCAACTGCAACAGGGTGTCAAGTTGCTCGGCTTGGGCGTCCTGCGGCAGACACAGCTCACCGGCCCGGCCACCCAGCACATGCAAGGTCTGGCTGAAGTGGCTGCAAAAGCCACGCAACGCGACGCTGTCCATACCGTCGATCTGATGCAACACCTCCAGATGGCTGTGCGTTTGCGTCACATCCAGGTAATGCGTCACGCTACCAAATTGCAGGTCCATATCCATCAACAGGGTACTGCCATCCTTCATGCTGAGCTGCTGAGCCAGGTTGCAGGCCAGCAAGGTTCCGCCGGAACCACCCTTGGCGCTCATCACAGCGATTAATTTCCCTTCTGTCCCACTGCCGTTCCGAACCTCCATGACCAGCCGATTCAAGGCGGCAACCAGTTCTGTCTCGGCGACGGGCTCCGGCAACACGTCACGGGCGCCGGCCTGCATCGCCAGGCGCATGCCTTCCTGTTCGCTCAGCAGACCGCACACCAACATCGGCGGACGCTCATGGGCCGGGCGCTGCAACAGTGCCGCCAGCTCTTCACGCCACAGGTGGCTGACGCGCAACAGCAACAGATCAGGCATCCGCTCCAGGCCGTAGAGCGGGTCGACATGCCCATTGCTCACCAGGCGAGTACTCACCTCCAGGCTGGGCATGCGTTGGCAGACGCCTTGCAGGTCGCGCAACGACGTGGCGTCACGGCTACTGATCAGCAACCGTAGCCCGGCTTTGCCGGTCGAGGTAGAGACGGGAGTTTCCTTGGTATTCAGCATGGCGTGATCTCCCCGGAATCGGAATGACGCCCGAGGCTTTCACGTGGCAACGTTGCCCTGAATGGGGGCAAGGTAATGGGCACGCCGAACCCGGGAATAAACAGATTGAAAACGAAATTTTGCAGACTCAACCGGACGTAGCGGATGGCACGGAATCCATTGCTCCCACTCGTGTCGGTGGGGTTGGCCACCAGCGCGCCGTTTGCGTCCAGATAGGTCAGCGTCAGGTGGGTGGTGGCCAGATCGCCGATCAGCTTGCTATTACCTGCATCGCCCGCCGCGTTGAAGATCGCCCGCCGCAACACCACCGGATCACTGATATTGCACACCGCCGCCAGGCGCGTACCACGGCGCACGGCTTCATCCAGCGCATTGACCGTAAAGTACAGGCGGCCCATTTCCACTACGCCGAACAACAGTGTGAACACCAGCAGACCAACGATGGCGAACTCCACCGTATAGATGCCGCGCATGTGTTTTCTGTTCATCACAGTGCCCTCATCACGGTACTGGCAACCAGCGGAATGCTCAGTGCAATCTGATTACCAAAAAAACCGGGAAGCGCTCCGGCGCAACTGCCACCGCCAATCACCGGGCAGAACGTGTAAGTGATGGTGACCCGCACATGGTCAGTGCCCTCTGGGGCGACGACCACGTCGCCAGTCTTCAACCTTGACAACACCTCAGTATCAGGCCCGGTGTCGACAGGCACGCCAAACACCGCAACGTTTTTCGTCTGGGTCTGCAGCGTAGTGCTCAGAACGATCTTGCCAAGGGTCGAGTTCCAAGCCTTGCTGGCGACAAAACGGTCGGCATCGCGGCTGGCCTGCAGCAGCACGTTGTACTGATAGAGCATGCGGCCGAACTCACCGAAGGCCAGCAACATCAGGAGCAACACCGGCAGGACCAGGGTGAATTCCACCATGGCCAGGCCTTGCTGGCGCTGCCGATGTTTAAATCCGTGACGTCTCATGACGCCTCCTATGAGTCAGTGCTCGGAGTGTCGCTGCCGGTGAGATAGGTTTTGTAGAGCTGAATGATCTGCGGGCCGGAATCGGTTGACGGTGTAGGACCGGGCACGTTGTCGCCTTCGCACTCCTTCACGAACTGGCCGAAGATCGACGCATCTCCGTTAGCGGCTGGCTGAATCACGAAAAAGCAGCCAAAACCAAGAACTGGAATCGAACTAGCTCCATCATTTTTCCCGGAACAGTCACCAATCACGACTTTCAGAATTCGCCGTTCGGACGCGCCATTGGACTGACAACCAGTGCCCGAGCCAGCGACACAGGCAGCAAAGCTAGCAAGCCAGTCGTTATAATCGAGCAACGGCTCGCCGCCGGCGTAGAGATTGCCGTTGCTCACGGTGACTGGCTGGCCACCGGACTCCACCTGCGGCGGGTCCTGACCGTGCGCTTTGTCGGTCATCAACGGCTTGCTGTAGCTAATCACCAGATCCGGCGGATAGGTGCCGGCGCTACCCCCGAGGGGACCGGAGTAATCGCCGAAGCGAGTATTCAAGCCTTGAACAGCAGGGCCAGCCGTATTGCCAGGCTTGGTTAGAACATTGTCCCCTACATTCCGGCATTCCGAGATTTCTCCGGCCAAGTCCTGCCTGACCGTACTGCCGCCCGAATCAAAATCGAGCAATTGAAAGTTTCCTGGTCCAATTAAGTCTTTTTCGTTTTTGGCGCTCTTCAATACCTGCAAATCACCGAAGTTGAAGCCGAACGGGCTGCTCTTGGTCGCGTCGCCACAGACCATCAAAGGTGTAAGATCACAGGGGCTTGCAGGGCTGGGGCCTGCAGTGGCAATCGCCGATACCGCTTTGTCCCCCAGGCCGCCAGTGCCGAATGACTGGGCGAAGTTCCAGAAAAATCCTGTCAGGCTATAGTTCGGTACCGATACCCGAACGTATTTGGCATCCGCCGGCCCGGGATAGGAGAACGGGCCATAGACGCGGCTTGCCAGTTCCACCACTGCAAATGTACCGGCGTTGCCGCCGACCGCCGTGGCCAATTCGTTGTTGCCTGTGGCATTGGCATTCTGTATCAGCGTATTGAGCGCGGCAGTACGCGTCGTGCTGGCGCTGTCGATGCCACCCGTCACCTGACTCAGGGTTTTGGCGCCACTCAGGGCGGCGGCGTCCACCGCATTCTGCAGGCGCGTTTTGTTCAGCATCATATGCCCGCCGTCCAAAGCCAACGCCGCCATCATGGCCATCGCCGCCAACGCGAACACCATCAATACACTCACCGATCCTTCCTGGCGCCTTGGCGTCGAAGTGAACGGCTGCTGAATACGAAGATTCATCATCAAGCCCTCGATTGCCGATACTGATCCGGATCGGCTCCGCCAATACCCTGGTGTCCAGATACCGGTTGCGCCCTGTCAGCGAATGTTGACTACTTTGGCTTCGATCCCGCGGATAACGGTGATACCCCCGCCCTCGCCACTGCTGCGCTGTGCCACGCGTTTTGGCGCCTCGGCGGTGGCCACAGCCATGGCCGGGGCAACAGGAGCAACAGGCGTAGCCGGCGCAACGGCCGCGATTTTCTTCTCGAGGTTCAGTGGGTTACGCAGCGCCAGTTGCAACTTGCCTTCCGTCTGCGCCGTGACCAGGGCTTCCGCTTCAGAGGCCGACATCTCCAGCGTCACTGCGCGCACCACGACCGGTTGCGTCTTGTCGGTACCCGCGGTCTGATCCACCGCCAACACCCGCAAGTTCTCGAGGATGGTCCTGGACGTGGCGCTGTTACTGCCGGTATTCGTGGTTTTGGTCGCCAGTACATCGACTCGGTTACCCGGCAAGAGGAATCCGCCGACACCGACCACATCGTCCACACGTACCGAAATGGCGCGTTTGTCAGGCGCAATCAAAGAGGCCAGGGTGCTGCCCCCCAGGTGCTCGCTCAGACGCGCACCACGCACGATGTCGCCCCGCAGAATGTCGAACGTTGCGATCTTGCCCACGGTTTTTTCGCTGGCATCAAAGGCATCGTCCGGGATCGTATCCATGGGCATGCGTACGGTCGTGACCTGTTGGGCCTCGACCATCTGCCCGAATGGAATCTCTACCGTGGCGACCACCACGCTTCGAAGGTGGTCATCCGGGCTGGCATTGAGCCGCGCGCTCAGCCAGGAGTCGGCCATCCATGCAGCCCCTAGGCCCATGGCCAGGGAAACGCCTATCAGGGTAAGCGTACGAGAGCTCATGTCAGTATCTCCGTATCAAAGAAAGTCGAGCTGGACGAAGTAGTTGTGCCAGGCCCATTCCAACTCTTTCGGTGACAGTGGTCCGGAACCGCCCATATAACGCTGGCGATCGAGTGCCATGTTCAGGAGATCGCGGGGATGGCAAGGCACCAGGGGCATGCCTTCACTTGCATAAAGCCTTTGCAGCACATAACGCACCAGCAGCGGGTCGTAATAAATGCCCAGACGCTCGCTTTCCTGACGCCAGATTTTTTCGTACTCCTCGGGCTTCAGGTAACCGAATTGCAGCTTGTAGCCAATCCGGCGAAGGAAGGCCTCATCGGCCAGTTCCAGGGGATTGAGGTTGGTGGAAAACACCAGAATCAGATCGAACGGCAACTCGCAATGCCGACCGCCGCCCAGGTTGAGGAAATCGCGTTTCTCTTCCATCGGGACGATCCAGCGATTCAAGAGCTCGGCGGGTGCCATGCGCTGGCGCCCCATGTCGTCAATGATGAACAGGCCATTGCTGGCCTTGAGCTGCAAGGCGGCCTGGTATTGACGGGTGAAGGGGTCATAGCGAACGTCCAGCTGTTCCATGCTCAACTCACCGCCAGTGATGACGATCGGGCGCTTGCAGCACAGCAGTCGACGGTCGATCCCTTCGTTGAGCATCAGATTGTTCTGTTGAGCGTTGTCATCGAGCCGCTGATGCACCTGTGGGTCATAGATCTCGATCACCGCCTCGTTGATGACAATGGCATGAGGAACCCAGATGGCCTCGGCGAACAGACGGATCAGCCGACTGCTGACATAGGTCTTGCCGGTACCCGCGGGGCCATAAATCATGATCGCGCGCCCGGAGTTCAGCGCCACACCCAGCTGATCGAGCATCCCCTCCGTGAGCACTACGCCAGCAAGGGCATTACGCATATCGTTGGCGTTGATGCGACCATGGTGAATGGTCTGCAGTTTGATCAGGGACCGGTAGGTACTCACCGGAAACGGTGCTGCGCCTATATAACCGCTACGTGACAGGGCATCGCGGGCGGCACTGCGTCCGCGTTCGGTCAGGCCATAACGTAGCGACTGCCCACCCGTCTGACTCACCTGGCCAAGCACTTCGACACGGCCATCCTTGCGCAAAAACGCCAGGACCTCTTCAAGTACCGCACCAGTCAGTGCCAGGCGATCCACCAGCCGCGACATGTCCAGCACACCGGCATCAAACAAATGCTTGCAAACCAACTCGCCGAGAAAACTTTCCGTCAGGCCGGTTTCGCGGATAGTGCAGGGCTGAGGCGCCAGACGTTGCACCGCGTTCCGATCGCTGGGGTAGGCGCCACTATCGACGATGACATGCATGACTAGCCTCCTGGGCTACGGGCCGATCAACAGCCAATAGCCACTGGCCAGGGTTCCGAGCAAAATTGCAACGGAATATGGGAAAGGTTTTCCGGCCACTTCATCTACCGCCGGAACCAAGTAGGTTCGCGCCCTTAACATCAACCCGTAGCGCGCTAAGGTTTGCAGCAGCTGGCCACGAAAAAGGATGATCAAAAAACCGCACAAACCACCGGCCATCAGACTGAAAAACGCCGTCCACAACGCGTCATACGGTGTAAAAAAGCATCCGACCATGGCCATCAACTTGACGTCCCCGGCGGCCATACCGCCCAGGGCGTACAAGGGTAGAAACACTGTAAGGCCGATCAGCATGGCCAGCGCAGCATTACCAAGCCCCTCAACTCCACTGGTGTAAGCCTGACTGCTCAAACCCAAAACAAGTCCTAGAAGAACCAGCAGGTTGGGGATGCGGTGGCGACGAAGGTCGCTCACCACCGCAATACCTAGCAGCCCTAACAGAACAATTGATGTAAACATCTGCTCAATATGCATCGCTGCATCTCTCACTGGGAATAGACTTACTAGCACGCCCCACCGGCCATACAAGTAGCTAGCCTACCGAGCTGGCCGGTAATGGCGGAGCCCAAGGTGGTAAAACCAGCGGCAACCGCCAAGGTTATTAGCCCGCCGGCCACCGCGTATTCCACAATGGTCAGGCC